>JAHEZZ010000151.1 GCA_023250815.1 Bdellovibrionales bacterium | reverse complement strand
AGGCCCTTGATCCAAATCCCCCTAAAATAATTGCTTCAGCAGTAAAAAGACTGAACATTATTTAATCTTCTTTTGTTTTCTGTCTTGGATGGTTTGCTTGAAAAGCAAATTACAAAGGGTATAATCACAAGATGGCATTTATTTTTTCTTTCATTTTATTGTTGATTTCGCAAAATATTTATTCTCAGGAAAATTTGGCGGAAAAATTTGAAGGTAGGGTAGCACTGCGCTTATCCCTTGTCCCTGGGGGAGTGCTGGATATCAAAGCGCCTATTATTCACACAAAAATTTTAGAAGATGGCGGGCATTTCTCTTGTTCTTTGATGGAGGTGGAGGTTTTAAAAATGGATTCTGGACTTCTTCTTCGGGATATTGAAATAAAAAAAATTCTTGGGGTAAATCAAAAGGTTGTTGCTACCGAGATTTTTGCGGTCAAAAATAAAAAGACCAGCAGCGGATCCGCCCTGATCAATATAAATAAAATTTCAAAAAAAATAATTTTTAAGTTTATATTAACGGAAGAAGAAAAATTAAAGGCCATTTTTTATTTAAAGCTTTCTGATTTTAATATTACGGTGCCGGAATATATGGGTGCCAAAGTGAAAAATGAAGTGCGGGCCGTCGCTTATTTAAATTTTACTTCTTCACAAATTAAAGTTAAGGCCAAGAGAGAGAAAAGGCCCGTTAAAATGAAGAAATCGACCTAGCTTAAATACCAGATCAATTTTTTTGCCGGTAAATGAAAGTAGTCCTAAAATTCCAGGAGTGATAAATGATTCATCGGTAATGGCCACTCCATTTGATGGATTTTGGTAATTGCCTTTTTTAAAGAAGAGGGGAAATTCAATTCCAAATACTAAATTTCGAACAACGGCATACCCTGTAAATCCAGGGGAGAGCATTGACCCGATCAGGGCATTGCCACCAGATTGGTATCTGGTGGTGGCATTTCCTTTAGACAGATCACCAGAACCGTAAAATGCTTGAAGCTCTAGATGAAAACCTTGATGGGTATTTTTTAGTCGGTAGGCAATTCCCGCTGCTAGAGCTTTGGCAGACCCTTCGACATATTCTTCAGTGCTTCCTTGCGAGGCCTTCACCGTATCTTGCCAAAGAAAAAGGGAAGTGGGGATATACCAGTGAGATTTATATTTTCTATTTTTTTTATCCTGCTCAATTTCTTCAATTTGGCGAATTCCTTTCATCGCTTCATCTGAATACTTCAAAAAACTTAGGCGGTAATAAAAAAGTCCTTTTTCTTGGGCATCATTGATTTCTTCTTGCGGTAAAGTATAGAGGTTGTCATTTAAGATATGAGAATAAAGTTGGGCGATTTGAAAATACAAACGGGTTTGATTATCAGAAAAATTTATTCTTTTTTGATTAAATTCTTCAGTCTTTTTATTTTGATAAAGGAGTGAAATTTCTTTATGAGATTCTTGGTAATTGCGATTGACGATTATATAGAGATGGGTAATTGCTGCTTTATAGGATCTTAACTTTTCAAAATTAAAAGCAGCAAGTTCTAAAACTACATTTGGTGCTTTAAGTGGTGCTTGTTGCAAAAGAAAAGACCGGTCGAGCACGGCAAGAGATTCATCAAATTTCATTTCCCAAGAGAGTTTTTTTGCTTCCTCTAAAGCTTCGATATTATTTTTTTTAAGGTCTTGAGAAAAAAGAATAGTAGGCATAAAAAATAAATAAAGCAAAAAGATTTTCATCTTATAGGCCCTGAGTTCTGATGAGCTCTTGATAAATTTGTAAAGTGACAAAAGCATCAGTTGCAGCATAGAGAATTTGTTCGCTGGTAAGATGCTCATTTTCCCAGTTGGTTAGTTTAGATTTTTTGGAAACCCGTTTTCCTAAAACACTATGGCATAAATTATTGAGTCCAAGTAAAGTATGGCCGCAATGTTTTGCCACTTTGGCGACGTCGACAATATTGACACAGTTAATTTCCTCATCCACTTTTTTTATCGCTTTAACATCGTCATGACAGGCCAGTCCTACTTTGGTGATCTCTGGTGATTCTAAAATGTAGCGCACGATTGGTGGGATTGCGATAAAATGAGTGCGTATTAAAATGGCCAAGTTGTCAGTAGAAAATTGTAAAAGGGCCACTTTATAATTTGTCCCACGGGTGAAACTTGGTCTTGTTTCAGTGTCAAAACCAAAAATAATTTTTTCTTCGGCAATTTCTTTTTGGTCCATGAATTCTACTAAACGTTGGTGGGCATATTCACATTTTTTTAGATTGTCGGCCAAAATGATTTCGCCTTCAAATTGTATTAGTGGAAAATCTTCAGTTTTAATTTCGCTCATGACTTATACTATACTCATGGTGCTTTACTTGAAAAGCAAACTAGCGAACCCGAAAAATACTCGCCAAATCGCATAGTGGGTATTATACCCTTTGCTCTTCTTATTTTTAGCTTGCGGGGAGAATATTATGCCGTCTTTTGACATCGTATCAAAAGTTGATATGGGGGAATTAAAAAATGCTATTTTGCAAACGCAAAAGGAAATTGCCACCCGTTTTGATTTTAAAGGTTCTAAAACCAGTGTCGAATTAACTTCGGAAAATGTGGAAATTATGGCGGAGGATGAATCTAAAATGAAAAGTGCTTTGGATGTTTTAAGAACTAAAATGGCAAAGCGAAATGTCGGTATGCGAACGCTAGAAGCAGGGCCTGTTGAACCATCTAGTGGGCAAATGTGGAAGCAAGTTCTTAAACTCAAGCAGGGAGTGGACAAGGATCAGGGGCGACTTCTAAATCGCCTAGTAAAGGAGTCGGGACTAAAAGTAACTTCGAGCTATATGGATGAAAAAGTGCGAGTGCAAAGTAAAAAAATTGATGATCTGCAATCCTTGTGGGCCTTTGTCAAAAACCACAAAGAGGTGCTCATCGATTTGCAAATGGAAAATATGAAGAGAGATTAGGGCCTGTTCGAGTGGCGCATATTCCTGGACTTGAAAAGTAAACTAGTAGCGGTATAAAATATTCATTATGAACAAAAAGATTATTTTAATATCCGCTATTGGGATTGCTTTAATTGCCATTGGGGTTTGGTATGTGAGTTCCCATCAAAAGATACCAGGTAAGCACCCCTTGCCCAAAATTTCTTTGCAGAGTGAAGATTTAAAAACGGAAGAGAGTACTTCTCGCTTTGGTGAAATTCCCCCTAAATTAAATCGAGTCGATTCCAGTGGCGATAGAAATGATTTTACTCCGGTGAGCATTGATCTTGGCGGAAAAGATCGTCCTCTTTCCGAAGAGGAGATGGATCAACTAGAGGCCTACTATGAAAGAACGGAGAAAAATTGGGACCAAAAAGTGGCCAATATGTTCAGCGAATGTGGCCTGCCTAAAGAGGCCTTTGGCGACTACCAAAAACTGCGAGAGTCCTATGAAGAAGCAAAAATGGATGCCTTCCAGGAATTTCACAATAAAATGATTGAAAAGTACGGGGAGAATTACGAATACAACCCATCAGATGAACAAGAAAATTTCGATGAAAAAGTAAATTCTAAATATCAAGATAAATTAAAAACCTTAATCGGCGCTAAATGCCATCCGAAGTATCTCGAGATGCGCGATCAAAACAATGAAAAGTTAAGTAAAGAGCAAAATCCAGAATTGGGCAAAATGGTCATGGATTTTTAATTATACTGGGATCAGTATAGTAGGGAGAAGGAATGGATTCCAAATTTCCAGGGCATATTACTCCCACTGTTAAAAATTGGATTGTCGAAAAAAGAAAATTAATTTTTTCTGCTTTGGTTTTTGATTATTACAAACAAACAACTAAGCATCCAGAGCAAAATAAAAGAGGTGATTTTGACATTCTAGAGTGTCATGACTGGGTAAATATTTTGGCCTTTGATGAAGATGAAAAACTTTTAATGGTGGAGCAGTACCGCATAGGTATAGGCCTTAGAACTTTGGAAACTCCCGGCGGTGTTATTCACGACAATGAGGACCCACTGATGTCGGCGCAGAGGGAGCTTAGGGAAGAGTGTGGTTACCTTGCCAGCACTTGGAAAAAATTAGGGGCCATCGCACCTAATCCTGCATTCATGAATAATTATTGCCATTATTTTTTGGCCACCGGACTAACTTATGACGGGCCACTAGAGCTTGATCCACTTGAAGACATTGCGGTTCATTCTATTCCTTGGAATGAAGTATTAAAAATGAATTTAAAAGGTGAGATTAATCACTCTCTTATTTTAGCGGGATTTAGTTTGTATCAAACTCACAAAGAACTTAAAGGCGGATAGATGAATGACAATACTGGAAATTTTCCTTATCTCCATGGCTTTTCCCAAAAGGAACAGGATCGCCTGAGAGACCAGGCGCGTATTTTAGAATTTCTGATTTATCAAGACATCAATTTTTCAAATATTAAAAAATTAATTGAAGTAGGATGTGGTGTCGGAGCGCAAAGTGAAATTTTGCTTCGCCGTTTTCCGAAGCTTCATTTGACCGGAGTTGATTTAAACGCCAAACAATTGACCTCGGCAGAAACCTATCTTTCTGCCAGGCCAGAACTCCACGGCCGTTATGATTTGCTCAATATGGATGCCAGTGATTTGCAATTCCCTTCCGGTGAATTTGATGGAGCTTTTCTCTGTTGGATTTTAGAACATGTGCCTGAACCGGCGCGAATCTTAGGTGAGGTGAGACGAGTATTAAGTAGTGGATCAAAAGTATATATCACCGAAGTGATGAATTTTAGTTTTTTTATTGATCCTTATTCTCCCCATCTTTGGAAATATTGGATGGCCTTAAATGATTACCAATATGAAAAGGCGGGGGATCCTTTTATTGGAGCGAAGCTTGGAAATCTGCTGGCCTCTGCTGGATTTATCAATATAAAAACAAATATCAAGACGATGCATTATGACAATCGAAATCCAGAGCGAAGAATTGAGGTCATCGAATATTGGACTGAGCTTCTTCTTTCCGCTTCTCATCAGTTGATCTTAGAAAAAATTGTCAGCAAAGAGATTGTCGATGGCATGGTCAAAGAATTAAAACTGGTTCGCAAAGATCCCAACGCCGTCTTTTTTTATTCTTTTATGCAAGCTGAAGCGGAAGTTGATCGGTAATGGCAAAATCGCCAGCGGGTTTTTAACAGGAGCAATAGATATTGAGTGCCAGTTTTACACATGCCCAAAAAAGATGTGCCAGTTTTTGATTCCCCTTTTTGCCTGGGAGTAAGAGTGTAGGGGAACTCCAATACTTTTTGACCTTGGATGATGGCCTGGTAAATCAGCGGAATAAAGTATTCGCCATGGGCGCCTTCTAAAGGGGACAGGTTTTCCAAAGTTTTTTTATATAAACAAATATAACCACTGCTCCAATCGTTAAATTTATCAGTGAGGATAAATTTTGCTAAGTTTCTAAGAGTATTGCTTAAAAAAACTTGAAATTTAATCAGCGGTAATCCGCTATTCCCGCGAACATCTTCTCCGCCATTTACGTAGCGACTGGCGACCACGATTCGCCCTTTTTTTTCTATCAGTTCATTAATTAAAAGGGGGATATGTTCTGGCGGCTGTGAGAGGTCAGCATCGAGCCAAATGATAATTTCATTTTTACATTCTTTAATGCCGTCACGCAAAGAAGCGGTTAGGCCCCGATTATTTTTTCTGCAAATAATTTTGATATTGGGTTTATCTTGAGAAAAGTTTTGGGCGATTTTTGCTGTTTGATCTGGAGAATTATCGTCGATAACTAAAATTTCATCTTGCGGGCGAAGAAGGGCATAGGTGCGAGTCAGCAGTTCACAAATATTGAGGGCCTCATTAAATGTTGGAAGCATAACTGAAATACTAGGAGTCTGAGGATTAATTATTTGGGCCATAAAGTACAACTTTTAGAAAAATTTCCTTTCGCTAGAAAATAGAAATTGTCATCAATCATAATCTGTTTGGATTCCTTTTGGCAAAGCTCTAAAAGCTCAGTAAGCATGAGAGAGGTTAGTGGCGCAATATCGCCATTGCCATTCTTCTCAAT
>JAHEZZ010000027.1 GCA_023250815.1 Bdellovibrionales bacterium | reverse complement strand
ATTTGAGCTGTCGCTGTTGGTTCAAAGACGATTGAATAAGGAGCTATTGGTTGCATCACGCCTGTTCCGTTGCTTGAAATAGCAGCAAGGTCAGTCGCAGACTGAAGAGTTGGATCTTGATGAGATGACCCAAGTTCAACCATTGCAAGCCTAAAGCGTTCTCCAAGAATTTGAAGAACAGTTGATTCTGGTGCATTGATTTTTGATTCAAAATTATTTTGAAAGAAGTTGTAGTTTTCGCCTTGGCCGTCAAGGGAATACATGGAAAAAATATTTTGGCTTTTGTCTCCATCAACCAAAAGCTTAAGCGCAAGTCCTGGAGTATAGGGGGAGCCAAGTCTGGCGAGAGAGAGGCGAATAATTCCAAGAGCTCCACTTTTAAATAGTCCTGTGTATTTTGTTTCGTGGGTAATATTAAAACTTACTTTGGCGACAGACCCATAAGTATGAATTAATTTAGTCTTTTTATGTTTAAATTCGTCGCTTGAGTTTGTAAATGACTCTGCTAAGTATGTTGTGGAAAATAATTTAACCATTTCCCATGGGGGTGGATTTTTTTGTTTTTCAATTTGAGAAGCAGAATAGGAAGCATTACTGCTATTAGTATAAAGAATATTTTGTTTTTCGGATGCGGTTTTGAGAGAATAATCTAAAGGCAGGTTTGCTTTTGCGGTGCCTGCTAACAAGAGAAGGCCATAAAAAGAATTTGTCAAAATATTTTTCATTTAATACTCCAATGATAATTAATCAAGATTAATTTTTTTTACATTAATTATTTTAACATTACACATGAATTGTAAAATTAACCCAGGGTCTTTGTATATTCATAAAAAAAGATCGCACCTGCATGTGAGGCGTTTATATGAGCGACATTAGGGTTGATGGGAATTCTTACAATAGCATCGCTTGCGTTTAGAATTTCTTTGGAAATTCCATGTCCTTCGTTGCCGATAATAATTGCGCAATCTTTTTTAAAATTAAACTTTGAAATATCGATAGCTGTATTGCTGTTCGCTGCGGCAATAACCTGAACTCTATTTGCTTGTAGCTCTTGAATGTCAGAAATTAAATTAACAGATCTTGCGACTTCTGCAGCGAAAAGATTTCCCATAGAAACTCGTGCACTTCTTCGGTTATATGGGGAACAAGACAAGCTATCGTAGATTATAGAATTAAATCCAAATGCGGCCGAGTTTCTAATAAGTGATCCCACATTTTCTGCTTTTTCAATGGCATTAAAAATTAAAATAGGAGGCCTTAGGTCCATTACTTTTTTTAGTGTCGGAATTTCTGCCAGCGCTAAGATTCCTTGATGCAAATTAATTCCAGTAATTTTTTCCAATATTTTAAGGGGGGCAACATAGATGTTTGCATTCGAGTTGAGAGCTTTAATTTTTTCTAGATACTTTTCAGTACAAAAAATTTTAAGTGTTTTTAGGTCGGAACTCAGCAGTTTAAAAACAACTTTTTCGCTTTCTGCAATAAAGCATCCCTTGGGAGTTGAGTTTTTTTTAAGATTAAAAAATTCTATTATGGAAGGGTCATTAATGTTGGTGATCTGATATATTGTCATCTAGCTAAAAAACTTTTTAAGATACTTACCAGTATATGAATCTTTTTCTTTTATTATTTTTTCAGGAGCTCCTGCAAATATAATTTGTCCACCCTTGGCGCCACCTTCCGGCCCCATATCGATAACATGATCAGCTGTTTTTATAACATCCAGGTTGTGTTCAATCACAATCACACCATTTCCTTGTTCAATAAGTTTATGAATGGCAACAAGTAATATTTTAATATCTTCAAAATGTAGGCCTGTCGTTGGCTCATCTAAAATATAAAGACATTTTCCTTTTGGTTTTCGGGATAATTCTTTTGAGAGCTTTAGGCGTTGGGCCTCCCCTCCAGAGAGAGTTGTTGCAGACTGGCCAAGTTTTATGTAGCCAAGTCCTACATCGTGAAGAGTTTGCAATGTCCTGGCAATTTTTGGATGGTTCTTGAAAAACTCTAAACCTTCTTCGATTGACATTTGTAAAATATCGGCAATATTTTTGTCTTTGTAGCGAATAGAAAGAGTTTCGGAATTAAATCTTGTACCGTTGCAGTCTGAACATGTCACAAAAACGTCTGGCAAAAAATGCATTTCAATTTTTTTCACTCCATTGCCTTCACAATCTTCGCATCGACCTCCTTTAACATTAAAGCTAAAACGTCCTGCTTTATATCCCCTTATTTTTGAGTCAGGAAGCTGAGAGAAGACATCTCTGATTATATCAAATACGCCAGCATATGTGGCCGGGTTAGAATGGGGAGTTCTTCCAATGGGCGATTGATCTAATTCAATAATGCTTTGAATTTGATCTATCCCTTCTATTGACTGAAAAGAGTGTTCTGATGACTCCGTTATTCCTGATTGCAAATAATTCTTTATGGCGGGTACTAATATTTTATGGGTAAGGGTGGATTTTCCAGAACCGCTAACTCCCGTAATACAACAGAGTATTTCCAGCGGGATCTCGACGGAGATATTTTTTAAGTTATTCATACTGGCGTTGTTTAACTTTATTGTTTTATGAACTTTCCTTTTGTTTTTGGGAATTTCAATTTGTGATTTTCCGCTTAAAAATTTTCCGGTTGGAGAATTTTTATCATTTAAAATTTTTTGATAGTCCCCATAGGCCACAACTTCTCCACCATAAATTCCTGCCTTCGGGCCCATGTCGATAATATAATCCGCTTCTTTAATTGTTTCTTCATCGTGTTCAACGACGATTACAGTATTTCCAATATCACGTAGGGCCTTGAGTGTTTTTATGAGTTTAGAATTATCTCTTTGATGAAGCCCAATACTTGGTTCATCTAAGACATAGAGGACTCCGCTTAGGGACGATCCAATTTGAGTTGCAAGGCGAATTCTTTGGCCTTCACCGCCAGAGAGAGATCCTGCAGATCGTCCGAGGTTGAGATATCCAAGCCCTACATCCAAAAGAAACCTTAGACGAGAAGATATTTCTTTGATGAGTTTTTGAGCAATGAACGCCCTCTCTCCTTCTAGTTTTAGTTCGGCAAAAAAAGTAAAAGCATCTTCGATTGCAAACTGGCTAATTTGAATAATATTTTTATTGTCGATAAATGTAGAGAGAGCATATTTATTCAGTCTTTGACCGGAGCATCCGGGACATTCGCCTATGTCCATGTATTGCTCCATCTCTTTTCGTACTTTGTCTGATTGAGTTTCCAGAAACTTTTTTTCTAACCAACGAGGAATTCCGGGGAAGTCTTTTTTAAATTGAAACTTGGAATTTTCTGAGGTGAATGAATAAACGTATTCTTTAGAAGTACCTTCAAAAAGGATTTGTATAAACTTTTTAGGAAGCTTATTAAAAGGAACACGGGTGTCAACCTCTTCCTGTTCGGCGATACATTCGACCATCTTGTGTAAAAATGTATTTCTTTTATGGAGAGGCAGGATCGCTTCAAACAGGGGGAGCTTTTGGTTGGCAATCATTAAGTTTTTGTTAAAAATTTTAATTTCGCCGAGACCATTGCACTGGGTACAGGCACCAATGGGAGAATTAAAAGAAAAAAGTCGAGGCTCAAGATCGGGATATTTTTCATTGTTGTCTGGATCAATAAAGTTTTCACTAAAAACTAACAACTTAGATTTTTTCAGAGTCTCATCTTCAAAAAAAATAGAAACTTTTCCATTTGAGAGCTTCAAGGCCAGTTCGAGAGAATCAACAACTCTGGCCTTGTTTTCAGGTTTTAAGATCATGCGATCAATAACGGCATGAATTTCTTTTGGGAAATTTTTTTTGATGGCCTGCAAGTCTTGTAACGTTTTAAATTCAGATCCAATTTTTATTCTGGAGAGGCCAAGAGATAATAATCTTGAGATTTCACTTTTAAACTCGTTATCTTTAAGATTTTCGATCGGAGCGATGATATAAAGTTTAGAGTTTTCTTTTTCTTTATAAATTTCTTTCAAAATTTGTGCCGGAGTATATTTTTTAATTATTTTATTCGTTCGAAATGATCGAACTTCTCCAACCCTTGAATAAAGAACTCGAAGATAGTCGTAAATTTCTGTAATGGTTCCAACTGTTGATCGAGGATTTTTAGAAACAGTTTTTTGATCGATGGCAATTGCTGGCGAAAGGCCTGTTATTGATTCTACATCTGGCGGTTGATATTGACCTAGAAATTGCCTGGCATAGGAAGAAAGTGATTCGATATAACGTCTTTGGCCTTCAACATAAATGGTATCGAAAGCGAGAGACGATTTTCCTGAGCCACTTGGGCCAGTAATTACCGATAAGGTGTTTTTGGGAATTGTTACATTAATACTTTTTAGGTTGTGTACCTTGGCATTAGAGATAATGATTGAATCGTTTTTCATATTTATTTTTGCTTTGTGGCGAGTGCCAATTTCATATTATAAAAACAGCCGGAATAATCTGCACCATTTTTACCATAGATATCAAAGGCCGTCCCATGATCAACTGAAAGTCTTAGGAAGGGTAGGCCAAAAGTAATATTAGCGCCAAGGGTTCTACTTTTTTGCTTGAACATGGTGAGGGCCTGGTCGTGGTGTGCATAGACGAAAAAATTATTTGAATTGTTTGGTTCAAATTTTAGATGAAGCATATCGGCAGAAAGTGGCCCGATAAATTTAATTTTTTTATATTTTTTCTCCAAAACTTTAATGGCCTTGGAAATTTTATTGTCTTCTTTGCCCAATATTCCGCCTTCTCCTGCATGGGGATTAATTCCAGACAAATAGATTACTTTAGGTTGTCTAAAATATTTTTCCATGCCTTGAAGGCTTGTGCTTATTCGCTCAACGATTAGCTTGCTTGTGATATTTTTAGAAACATCAGCAAGGGGCAAATGATCTGTTAATAAACAAATTTTTAATTGAGGAGAAAAGAAGTTCATAGAGAGATTAGATCTTTTATAAAAATTTCTTAAAAAATCAGTGTGGCCTAAAAATACTTTCTTTTTGTATTTTAATTCAGATTTGGTCGTTGGCAAGGTGAATAAGATGTCATGGGGTTTTATTTTGCTCAGACAGGCCAGGATCGAAGAGGAGCTGTGTGACAAACATCGATCTTTTTTTATTTGCCAAAAAGGAATGTGAGTATTTCCTATAATTATTTTTTGCTTCTGAAAACTAAAATCAAGATTGATTTTTTTTAAGGTATTTGTGGCGGCAAGCTTATTGCCAACAAGAAGAAATTGATCAATCTTTTTTTGGTCAAACAAAATGGCGCTTTTAAAAAAAACTTCTAATCCAATTCCTTTTTCATGACCAGAGCTTACGTAAATCATTTTAGAAGTACTTCACATAGTGACGATTTTCTTCTCTGGTGTGCCAGGCATTGATAATATCTGCGGCTTGTTTGTTGAATAACATTTCTCGAATATTATTTTTGGCCTTTAAATAAACTTCTGATTCGACGAGATCTTTTTGTTTAACAAAAAAAACGTGAATAGCCCCATTCATATGAATGGGTCGAGTGTAGGAACCTTCGTCCGAATTTTTTAGGGATTCTTTTAATTCTTTTGTAATTCCTTCTTCTGTAATATCTCCGAGTTCTAATGCCTCGACGTCGCTATAACGTTGATCAAGTTTGCCATCATTTTTTTTCAGGACATCAATTGCGCTTAAGGCCTGGGCCTCGGAAAATATTTTTGGATTAAAAATATAATCGATAAGACCATATTTAAATGAAAAGGTTTTATTTTTGGCATTGGCGCGAAAAAACGTGTTTTTTATTTCTTGTTCCGTAATAGAAACAAGTGCGGTAACAATCCTTTGATAGAAGATACTATATTCAATCGACTCGCGGATAAGTTCAAAGTATTCGTCAAAGGTAATATTATTAGAGCTTAAAAAAGACAAAAGCTTTTGCCTCGAAAGACCTAATCGATCTTCTGTAGATTTTATTTGTTGTTCAACTTGGTCATCTGAGACGGTATAATTCATTTCTGAGAGTTTTGATTTAATAAGATAAGTTCGAACGATTTTTTTAATTAATTGTTCTCTGCTGTATTTGTCTTCTTCAAAAATCTGTGGGGCCAAGTTTTTTCTAGCGGTTAATCCCGATTCAATTCTTTCAAGATATGAAAGAGTAACAAGATTACTGTCCACCACCGCAATAATCTTATCGAGCAATTTTGCATTGGCAGTATAAGAAAGGAAGAAAGTTAAAACAGTTAAATACTTTAAATAATTTTTCATAACCAACCTTTGAGGTTGGGTTATTGTAGATACTTTTTCTCGATTTTTATAGAAGCACTTTTCCTTAAATTTTCAAAATATTCTTCAAGAATTTTATCTCGCTTGGAGTCGTAAACAATTTTTTTATAAAGATCAAGATTTATATCTTTGTAATCTTTTTTGGCGATGACTTTTATAATGTGATAGCCAAACTGGCTGCGCACCGGGGAAGTTATATAGTCTTTTTCTTTGTCTTTTATCGCTTTAAAATATTCTGGCGCCATGCGAACTGCTGGCTGAAAGCCCATGTCTCCCCCGTTTGAAGAGAGAGTTGATTGCGAGTATCTTCCGGCAAATTCAGAAAATTTTCCGGGTGTTTCTTTGAGTTTTTTGTAAAGATCCAGGGATGTTTCTTGGGCCGCTTTTACTTCGTTAGCATCTGGTTCTGCTCGAACACGCAAAAGAATATGTGCAGTACGGTATTCTGGGAAGTCTTTATAATATTCTTTTACCTCTGAATCACTAACGGTTATTTTTGCCAAAACGCTCTCAAGATCTTTGGAAATTTGAGCATGATAGAGCACGTCTTCCATTTTGCTCTTTACGGTAGGGTCATCATTTAGCTTGGCAGCTTTTGCTTTTTGGATTCCAACTATGCGGTTGATAAGGTCGTCTAAAACCTTTTCTTTGGTGACAATTCGATCTGATACAAAAAGTTTATTTTGTTGATAGGCCTGTTCAAATTCTCCTTTTGTAATGTTCACGTTGTTTACCGTTGCAACAATATCTTCTGCGTAAACGGGTTGTACCAAGGAAAAAAACAATGAAAAAAGCAACATCTTTTTGGCCTTTGAAAAAGTTCTATTTTTACATTCGATCTCAATTAAAAATTATCATGGAACAATTTGCTGTGCAATATCTTTAACCAGTTGATAGAGTGTTTCGGGGGTAAACTTTTCTTTATGGTGATAGGTGACTTTGTAATCTGGACTAAATTGATAAATTTTTGGCCGCTTAATAAAGACCTCTACTATCTTGTCTCGAAGAGCAGTATTTTTTTGTAAAAGATTTTGATCGAATTTAAGTATTAATGTCGTATCTGTTGTGGCCAGGCTTTTAACACATGCTCGATAGAGCAGGTTTCGAATTTTAAATACTGCAAAGAGATTTTTCATTTCGTTTGGGAGTGGCCCATAAATGTCGATTATTTCTGCTTCAATTTGTTCTAAGATTTGTGAATCAAAAAGATTTGAAAGGCGCTTGTAATATTTTAAACGGATACTGGAATCTTGAATAAAATGATTGGGAATAAACGATGCAAAAGGTGTTGAGATTTCCATATTTTTGTTGATAACTTCTTTTTCTCCCTTGAGCTCCATAACTGCTTCTTTTAAAAGTTCGGTATAAAGTTCAAGGCCAATTTGCTCTATATGCCCAGATTGTTCTGCTCCCAAAATATCACCGGCCCCGCGAATTTCTAAATCACAAGAGGCCAGAGCAAATCCTGAACCAAGCTCAGAGTACGTTTGAAGGGCCTTTAACCGTCTTTCTGCATCCACTGAAATGTTTTTATTTTCTGAAATAATAAAATAAGCGTAGGCCTTGCGATCTGAACGGCCAATTCTTCCTCTCAGTTGATGAAGTTGGGCAAGTCCAAATGTATCTGCTCGATCAATGATAAGTGTATTGGCATTGGGAATATCTATTCCTGATTCGATAATGGTTGTAGAAATAAGAATTTGGTATTTTCCGTCGTAAAAATCTTTAATTCTTTTTTCAAGTTCAGACTCGGACATTTGCCCATGGGCAAAAACAATTTTTGCTTCAGGCACAAGCTCCTTAATATAGGCATAATAATTTTCAATATCTTGAACTTTATTATGAACGATGAAAATTTGTCCTCCTCTTTTTAATTCGTGGGTGATTGCATTTTTAAGCGTGAGTGGATCTTCCTTTATAAGGGATGTTTTGATTGCTTGTCTTTTTGGGGGTGGAGTTTTTATTAGCGCCAAATCTCGAAGACCCATAAAGGCCAATTGCAAGGTTCTGGGAATTGGAGTTGCCGTTAGGGTTAAAAAGTCGATACTGGCCTTCATTAATTTTAGTTTTTCTTTGTGCCCAACTCCAAAACGATGTTCTTCGTCAATAATGACAAGGCCCAAATCTTTATATTCAATTCCTTCTGCTAATAATTTGTGAGTTCCAATAATAATATCGATTTCGCCTTTTTTTAATCTTTCTAAAATTATTTTTGATTCCTTGGGCGATTTAAAGCGGGAAATAAATTCGACATTAACGGGGAAGTCTTTAAATCGTTTGGAAAAAGACATGTAATGCTGAAGGGCCAAAATAGTTGTAGGCACAAGTAAGGCAACTTGTTTTTTATCAAGAACTGCTTTGTAAGAAGCGCGCATGGCCACTTCTGTTTTTCCAAAACCAACATCGCCGCAAACAAGAAAATCCATCGGACGGTTTTTTTGCATGGCCTCTAGGACTTGCTTAATGGCTCGAAGCTGGTCGGGGGTTTCCTCGTAATCAAAAGAAAGTTCAAACTCTCTAAAAAGATCGTCAGGCGGAGAAAAAGAAAAAGATTTCACCAGTTCTCGTTCTGCCAAAAGATTAATCAAATTAAAGGCCAGTTTTTTTGCAGAGATTTTTGCTTTCTCTTTTGCCGCTAGAAATTTATTTTGTCTGATGCTACCCAGTTTTAAGTTGGCAGTTTGGTCGGCGTATTTTTGAACAAGGTTAATTTTGTAAACGGGAACATAAATTTTGTCGCCTTCGGCATAATTAATCACTAAAAAATCTGTTGATGCTCCACCAACATTCATGGCCGCAAGGTCCATATATTGACCGACACCATGTTCGCTATGGACCACAAAGTCACCTTTTTTAAGCGTAGAAAGTTGTTCCGCAAAAAGATCGGGATCCATATTGGTCGTTTTTTTATTGTTTTTGTTTTGCCCTCGGGGTGTTTTGGAAAATAAATCTTGCTCCGTTATAACCAAGGACTTTGAGGGTGGGTGATAAAAGCCAAGAGAAAGAGGAATTTCATTATAAATAATTTTATCTCGCAAAAAGGTTGGAAAATGATTGGCCTCTAGAAGGTTTTTAAATTCTATCTTTGCGTTTTGGTGTTCATAACAAAAGGTAATATTTCCAGAAAATTCAAAAAAAGTTTTTAAATATTCAAAAACCTTTTTAATAAATTCGGGGCGATTGGCGGTTGTTCCAATATTTCTAAATAAAAAAGTGCTGGCGTTTTCGAGATTTAAGATGATTTCATTATTTAGACTCTGGACCTGAGAGGCCCTGATATCAATACGATTGACAAGAACTTTTGAAAAATGCGTAAGTTGCTCTAAGCAATTGTTTACAAAATATTTTTCTGGCGGCGGAATAAGGTTTGAATTATTTAAATCACCTTCTACTTCTTCCCATTGGGCCTTACTATCTTCAAAAAACTGATTGATGGTAACTTGTACTTCTTCATAATCAAAAATGAAAATACTTAAATCGTTTATTTCTTTTAGGTATTCAAAAAGGGTCGCACTTTGTTCAAAAAACAAAGGAATATACAGAGGATAATTTTCAAATAAAATATTTTGTCCAAGGCTTTCAAAAAAAAACTTTCGTTTGTTAAATTTTTCTTTATAAATAGTTTGCGGTGTTGGAATATTTTGTCTTAAGGAGTTTCTAAATTCTTGATTGATAACAATTTGTGGTGCTGGCCCAATTTTAATTTCATTTACCGTAACAGGATTGTTATTTTGATCGAGAGAAGTTTTAAGATTCTCGGGATCGATTTCGTCAATTCTTTCAATTAAATCGTCAAAATAGTGTAGTCTAAAGGCCCCTTCGCCAATGGGATAAATATCAAGAATGTCCCCTCTTTTTGAGAAAGATCCTGGGCCTTCAATGATTGAAAGGTTGCGATATCCAAAATTTATAAGCCTAGAACTGAGCTCAAAAGGCGAAATAATATCGTCTTTTTTAATTTCAAAAAAATTATTTTTAAAAAAAGTTAGGGGCGGTTGCTTTTGAATTAGTCCCAAGGCGGAACTAATTATGATAAGATTTTTTGAACTTTGGGGATCGATACTGCAAAGGGTCTGAAGAATTTCAAACTGTTTGTAAAGATCTCCTTCGGGATAGAGTCTTGAACTATAGGGAGAATCATCAAGGCCTGGAAAAAACAAAATTTTCTTATTTTTGTCGTTATAAAAAAAATTTGAAGTGAGGTTGTAGAAGTCTTCTGCAGCATTTCTCTCGTTAAAAATAATAAATTGTGGGCCAACCTTCGCAGAAGATAATTCTTGAAAAAAATAGAACCACTGTTCTTTGGAGATTCCAGAAACAAAAAAATCTTTTTGCGTATTTTCTTTTTTCCAAGCGAAAATTTTTTCTATAAAAGCATTTGCAATTTCCTGCGACATACTTTGGGCCAAGTGCGAAATAAGTTTTAAAAATAATAACTTTATAACCTTGTTTAAAATAAAGTAAAATGAAAATATTTTCAATATGTTGAGATATGGGTAATATTGCATCTGTCCAACAATTGTCAGAAGACTTTTTTAAAAAAGGGGTTCGTTGATGTCTCAAAACTTCGACGTGTATATTCCAGTTGTTCTCTTAATGGGGTTCGCCATTATTATTATTATTGGTGCCCTTATTGTGGGGCGTTTTATACGGCCACATCACCCTACAGAGTTGAAACAAACGGCTTACGAGTGTGGCGAGCTTCCAGTTGGGTCAGCTTGGTCTTTTTTTAATGTGCGTTTTTATGTTGTCGGCTTAATCTTTATTATTTTTGATGTTGAGTCAGCGCTCATGTTTCCGGTTGTGACCGTGTTTAAAGAATTAAATTCCATTGGAAAAGGTGGCATTGTTCTAGTGGAGATTTTAATTTTTTTAGCGGTTCTTGTTTCGGGAGTGGCATACTGTTGGAGAAAGGGTGACTTGGATTGGGTAAAAAGTTTTCAAAATACAGTTGGAAATAAAATAAAAAAATAAGATTATCAAGAGGAAAGAATGAACGAAACTATTGTAACCTATTTAAAGCAGTTTGAGTTCGTATCAAGGGGATATGCTGGTCTCTCTCCTCATATGGCGACACTGGTCTCCGTTATTATATTTGGAATTTTTGCTTTTGTTATCGTCAACGTATGCGCCATTATTGGTGGCTTGGGGACCTATGCTGAAAGAAAAATTTCGGCAGATATGCAAATGAGAATTGGGCCGAATCGAGTTGGCCCTTATGGAATTTTGCAATTTCTAGCCGATGGCGTGAAAATGATTATGAAAGAGGATACTGTTCCCAGAGATTGTGATCGCTTTCTTTTTTTTATTGCTCCATTTTTTTGCTTGGTTGGTGTTTTTGCCACTCTTGCGGTTCTTCCTTTTTCAAATGGATTTATTTTAACCGATTTAAATATTGGTGTTTTTTATCTTTTGGGAGTGGCCTCAATGGTTGGCATGGGTGTTTTTTTAGGAGGATATTCTTCAAATTCAAAATGGTCGATGCTTGGAGGAATGCGAGGAGCTTCGCAAATTATTAGTTACGAAATTCCAGTTACTATTTCCATTTTGTCGATTGTGCTTTTGACAGGAAGTCTTTCTTTGCGTGACATGGCCAATGCGCAAACTGGCTTTCCCACTGGCTGGTACATTTTTCACAACCCGTTCACCTTTATAGGATTTTTTATTTTTTTTATTGGAATTCTTGCAGAAACAAATCGCGCTCCTTTTGATTTACCGGAAGCAGAATCGGAACTTGTTTCAGGTTACAATACAGAATATTCGGGAATGCGATTCGCTTTTTTTGCTCTTGCGGAATATGTTGAAGTATTTGTCGTGTGCTCATTAGCTTCAGTTCTTTTTCTTGGTGGCTTTAAGGTTCCTTTTGATATTGGAGGAAATACCATCATTGGACAATTGCTTCAGGTGGGAACTTTTTTTGGCAAAGCTTTTCTTCTTTATTATGTGGTTATTTGGGTTAGATGGACCTTGCCTCGCTTGCGAGTTGATCAACTTATGACGGTTTGCTGGAAATACTTAACTCCAATTGCTCTTTTTAATTTAGTTGGGTGTGCATTTTGGATGTATTTTTTTGATGGAAAATCTATTTTGACCTTGTTGCTTCAGACTGGTGCTGCTGCAGCTGGTGGCCATCATTAATTAAGGAGCGACTATGTTTTTAAAATTTTTATTTATTTGTTCATCCCTTGCTGTCCTTTTTGGCTCTTTAATGGTCGCTTGCACTAAAGATATTATGCATTCTTGTATTTATCTTTTCTTTTGTCTTTTGGGAGTTGCTGGGCTTTATCTTACTCTGAACGCAGATTTTGTTGCAGCTACCCAGCTTGTGGTTTATGCCGGAGGCATCGTTATTCTAATGGTCTTTGCGACGATGCTTACTGGAGGAAGTGCATTTCAGGCCCACAATAAATTTGGATTTAAAAAAATACCCATGATGGGTTCTCGAGAAACTTATATTATTGGTTTTATTTCAGCTTTTTTGTTTATCGCAATAACTTTTAAACTGCTTTTAAATTTAAAAGAGGGTCTCACTCCCCTTTCTGGGCAAATGCCCTTTGAAACGGTTCGTATTATTGGACACAAGCTTGTAACCGATCATGTTTTGCCGTTTGAAATTTCATCTGTTCTTTTACTGGGAGCATTGGTTGGCGCCGCAATGATTGCAAGGCCAAGAAGGGGTTAGGAGAATTATGATAAATTTATATTCTTATTTAGGTTTAAGTTTTGTGATGTTTCTTTCTGGGATAATTGTTTTAGTTGCTCGAAAAAACATCATTGCAATGTTACTTGGAATTGAACTTGTTTTAAACGCAGCCGGGATTAATTTTATTGCCTACACAAGATTTTCCAATGCTAACCTGGACGGACATATTTTTACATTGTTTATCATTGTTGTTGCCGCTGCGGAAGCCGCAGTTGGTTTGGCAATTGCTATAAGATTTTTTCAAATTAAAGAAACAATACATATCGACGACGCAGTTACTCTTCAAGGATAAGGAAGAATATGGAATATAGTATTTGCACCATCGCTCCAATCGTTCTGCTTCCCTTTTTCGCTTTTGTGATAAATGCTTTTATTGTTAAACGGTTTACAAATATTGCGGTGGCCATAAGTTGCTTTTCAATTTTTGGTTCTTTTTTATTTGCTGCAAGAATTTTTAATGACTTTGTCTTTGGTGTATACTCTGCAGGCTTTCATGTTCACAAGGTATTTACCTGGTTTGACATCTCGGCCACTGGCCTTCCCTTTAAGGTCGACATGGGATTTTATATTGATAACATGTCTGCCACGATGCTTTTAATGGTGACAGGAGTTGCAACTCTTATTCATGTATTCTCAACTTTTTATATGCATGATGATAAAAGATATGGAAGATTTTTTGTTTATCTTTCATTGTTTACTTCTGCCATGCTTGGACTTGTTCTTTCTGACAATTTGCTTTCTGTTTTTATTTTTTGGGAATTGATGGGATTTTGTTCTTACTCCTTGATTGGTTTTTATTATGAGAAGGAAGGTGCTGGCGACGCTTCGATTAAGGCCTTCATGACAACGAGAGTGGGCGATGTTTTTTTTCTTTTTGGCATAGTCATTTTGTGGTCGGTTATTGGCAGTGTAAGCTTTGTAGAAATTTATAAGGCCATTTCAGCGATGAAACTTCAGGGTCTCACCGTTTTGGGTTTTCCTCTGGCGACAGTGGCCGCAGCCTCTGTTTTTATGGGAACAGTTGGAAAATCTGCCCAGGTTCCACTTCAGGTTTGGCTGCCAGATGCCATGTGGGGGCCAACTCCTTGCTCGGCCCTGATTCACGCTGCGACGATGGTTGCCGCAGGAGTGTATCTTTCTCTTCGCATGTATCCCTTGATGGAAGCTGGACACATGATGACAGTGATTAGTTATATCGGAGCAATTACTGCATTTGGTGCCGCCACTATTGCGCTTATTCAAACAGACATTAAAGCAGTTCTCGCTTTTTCTACTATTTCACAACTTGGCTATATGGTTATGGGAATTGGGGTTGGTGCTTATAATGCTTCCTTTATGCATCTTATAACTCATGCTGTTTTTAAAGCGTGTTTATTTTTAGCGGCCGGTTCTGTTATTCATTCGCTCCACGATCACCACACTCATTCTCATGTGCAAGAAATGCCTCGGATGGGTGGTCTTCGAAAAAAATTGCCATTCACCTTCATTGCGATGATGTGTTGTACTTTGGCAATTGCAGGAATTCCATTTTTCTCTGGGTTTGTTTCCAAGGATAGAATTTTAGGTGACGCTTTATATATGGCCATGAAACACAGCTCATATATTCCTGTTGCTGTACTTGGTTTTGGAGCTGCTCTGTTGACTGCTTTTTATATGTTTAGAATGATGTTTCTTACCTTCTTTGGCGAACCACGAGACAAAGAACTTCACGATCATTGTCACCATGAACATCTTTCTTGGAACCAAAATATTCCTCTCTTGATTTTGACCGTCTTTACTTTGGGCGGGTGGTATTGTGGTTCTATTATGGGGCAGCCATTTGGAAAAATTGCCACTGAAAGGTATGAGTGGTTTCAAACGTTGATAGAAAAGCCAGATGTCGCAAAATTTAAAGACTACTATAAAGATAATTTGATTGGCGGAAAAACTCGTCCCTCCATTAGCACTGAGAAGTCTGTGTATGATGAAAATGGAGGACTTTCCGAAGAGCAGGCACATCATGTTCATCATGCCCACCATCTTGGTGCAATATTTTCAGTCATCATTGCTTTCTTTGGAGTTTTTCTTGCGTTTTTGGCCTATATCAGAAAAGCAATTGATCCGGGAAAAATTGTAAATGCTTTTTCCGGCTGGAGCAGGGCCCTTCAAAATAAATACTACTTTGACCATTTTTATAAAAAAATTCTTATTCATAAAATACTTCTTCGTTTAAATAATTTTTTAGCATGGCTTGATCTTGGAATTTATGATCGCTATGTGATTGATGGAACAGAAAAAGTTAACAGCTATATGTTTCAGTTTGCAAAATGGTTCGACAATCTTTGGATTGATTCGATTTTGGTAGATGGGACAGGTGCCTCTGTTCGATTATTCAATGTGGTTTTAAGGACGGTACAATCCGGCAGTATCCAATTTTATTTTATTGTGATTCTCGCTGTTTTAACCGGATATATAATAGCAATTTAAAAAGAGTTTTTTAAAATACAAGGAGCAAACGGTGCACAATCTTCTTAATTACATCTTGTGGTTTCCAGTTTTGGGAATGCTTGGGATTGTTTTTATCCCTGGGAAACAGGAAAATACTATTCGTTATTGGGCGTTACTTAATACGCTTATAACTTTTGGTCTAACTCTGGTTCTCTATTGTAAATTTGATTCTACAGTTGGAGACATGCAGTCGCTTTTTACAATAAACAAACCATGGATTCCCTCTTTTCATATTTTTTATGCCTTGGGAGTGGATGGGATTTCGCTGCCGATGATTTTACTAACGGCCCTTCTTTTTTTCCTTTGTATTCTTTCTTCTTGGACAGTGGGAAAATCAGTAAAGTCTTATTTCGCACTTTTGCTAATGCTTGAGTCAACAGTCTTCGGCGTATTTATGTCTTTAGATTTTTTCTTATTTTATGTTTATTGGGAAGTCATGCTGCTTCCGATGTTCTTTCTTATCGGTATCTGGGGTGGTGAGAACAGAGAATATGCAGCAGTGAAATTTTTTCTTTACACTTTTTTCGGATCTATTTTGATGCTTCTTGGGATTATCGCCCTCTATATGGTTTCTGGTCAAACAGAAGAGTCTTTTAATATTTTGGCCCTTTCTGGTGGGAAATGGTCTAAAGAAGTTCTTAATATTTTTGGTTTCTCTTTGCCTTTTGCTAAAATATTTTTCTTGGCCATGTTTGTTGGTTTTGCCATCAAGGTTCCGGTATTTCCTTTTCATACATGGTTGCCTCACGCCCATGTGCAGGCGCCAACTGCGGTTTCAGTTATTCTGGCGGGAGTGCTTCTTAAAATGGGGACCTATGGATTTCTTCGAATTGCCTTTCCCATTTTCCCAGAAGCATCAATTTATTTTTCTTCTGCAATTGCCTGGCTTGGACTCATAAATGTCATCTATGGGGCCCTCTGTGCAATGGCACAAACAGATGTTAAAAAACTTGTGGCCTACTCTTCTGTTTCACATATGGGATTTGTGATGCTGGGCCTTGCCGCAATGACTGTTCAAGGAATGAACGGAGCAGTTCTTCAAATGTTTAACCACGGGACTTCAACTGCGATGATGTTCCTTTTGATCGGAATTCTTTATGAAAGATCTCACCATCGTTGGATTGTAAAACCTGATGGTACAAAAGGGTTTGGCGGTCTTTATACTCAACTCCCTCGTTATAGCATTGTTTTTATAATTGCCATGTTCGCATCGATGGGGCTTCCTGGGCTTTCTGGTTTTATATCAGAAGCTTTAATTTTTCTTGGAATTTATCAAAAATTTACAACCATTACAGCACTTGCTCTTTTTGGTTTGCTTATTGGTGCGGCTTACCTTTTGTGGATGTTTAAGAGGATGTTCTTTGGGCCAGTTCTCGATGAAGTAAAAAAATACAACGACATGAATGCGAGAGAAATATTTTACATGGTTCCTCTTTGTGTATGCGTTGTTGTATTCGGAATTTTTCCTTCACCTCTTCTTAACATGATGAAAGCGTCGGTTGGGAAATTGGTAAGTATGTTAGCGGGAATTCACGTTTGATCTAATTTGATAAGGATGCTCACATGCCAGTACAATATTTAGCGAATTTAAGTTTATATGTTCCAGAATTGGTTGTGGTTGCTACCATGATGGGAGTGCTTTTTCTTGAGTCGACCTATAGGGAAAATGAAAAGAATCATCATTTTGTTTTCTTTTTAACTCTTTTTGGGTTGCTTGTTGCAGCGGTGAGTGTCGTTGCTAATTTTACGGTTTTGCCAACAGAATTTTTTACTCACTCTTTGATTCATGATTCATTTGGAAATCTTTCAAAACTTCTTATGATTTTTGGAACCATGGCTTCGGTTTATTTATCTTATCAGTCGAGAGAAATTGATCAGGATCTTAAATCGGAGTTTTCTGCAATTGCTCTTGGCGTATTGGTCGGAGGTATGTTGCTTTCTAGTGCCCACAATATGCTGACGCTCTATTTAGGTGTTGAGACACTTTCTGTTCTTTCATATGCCTTAGCGGCAATGAGAAAAAATGACGAAAAATCTGCAGAAGCAGGACTCAAGTATGTTCTTTATGGTGGCGTGACTGCTGGTCTAATGTTGTTTGGGATCAGTCATATATTTGGCGCCCTTGGAACAATTCAATTCACAGAAATTAAATTGGCCCTAGAAAAAGTGGATGGTGCGAAGCTTGCGATTCTTATTCCTTCTTTTCTTTTATTTTTTGCAGGTATTGGCTACAAAATTGCCTGTGTCCCATTTCACATGTGGTCACCCGACGTTTACGAAGGATCACCAACTCCGGTCACTGCTTTTTTTTCTTTAGTTCCAAAAGTCGCAGGAGTTGCCGCATTGGTGCGAGTAACTTTTTCTTTTTTTACAGTCAACGTATTATTAAATCATACATGGATCGCGTTGTTGTCGACGATCGCTGCGCTTACTTTGACTATAGGAAATGTGACGGCAATAGGACAACGATCAGTGAAAAGAATGTTGGCATTTTCCTCTATTTCACACGTGGGAATGATTATTTTGGGTGTGCTTGTCACCAGTGACGAAGGTTTAAGATCAGTCATGTTTTATCTTATTTCTTATCTTTTTATGACAATAGTTGCTTTTTATATTGTTGCTTTAGTTTCTGAGCAATACGGAAATGATTATTTTGAAAGATTTAATGGATTGGCCTCCCGCTACCCACTAATGGCAATCTTATTAACAATGGTAATGTTCTCTCTCTCCGGGGTGCCACCCCTTAGCGGATTTGTTGCAAAATTTAATATTTTCGCAGTGGTAATAGAAAAGCGGTATTATGTATTGGCCCTTTTTGCTGCACTAAACTCTGTAGTCTCTCTTTATTATTATCTGAAAATTGTTCGCCTTATGATTTTTAAAGAAGCGGAAAGTTCAGAGGAAATTAGAGGGTTTGGTTTCGTCAATCAGGCATTGATCTCGATTTGTTCTGTCCCCGTTGTTTTGCTTGGAATTTATTGGGAAAGAGTTTTGATGTGGGCCCAAGGTGCAAAATTATTTGTCCCCTAAAAAAAGGGATTTGAATGAGTTTATTTCCTTTCGTTGTTTTTTCGGTCATTTCATTGTCGATTGGCTTAGTGCTTATTTTAATTTCTAACATTCTTGGAACAAAACCAAAGACCAAAAGACTTCATGATATTTATGAATCTGGAATGGACCCTGTGGGCAGTGCTACCAAGAGATATGATATTAAGTTTTATTTAACGGCGATTTTGTTTTTGCTTTTTGATGTGGAAATAGTTTTTTTGTTTCCCTGGGCACTTTCTTATCAGTCAAGCTCAATTAAGCCCTTAATGCTTGCAGAGTTTGTTTTTTTTATGTTTGTTTTAATTGTCGGTTATCTTTTTGTTTTATTGTCAAAATCTTTAGACTGGGAAGAATAAATGCTTGACGAATTTTTAGAAATATTAATTAAAACAGTTGTTATCCTCGCAATTCCTCTTGGATCAATTCCCCTTATCCTTCAAATGGAGAGAAGAGGAGCGGCTTGGATACAAAAAAGAGTTGGCCCGAATCGAGTTGGCCCCTATGGTCTATTTCAGCCCTTGGCAGATGTTTTTAAATTTCTTTTTAAAGAAGAAGTTGTTCCTTCACATGTAAAAAAATTTTTTTATATTATTGCCCCAATTCTTAGTTTGTTAATGGCCTTACTTCCCCTCGCTGGCCTGCCCCTTTGTGCTCCCTTTTTTATTGGGGATCAAAAAGTTTATCCAGAGGTTTTTCGTTCAGGGTTGGGTATTTTTTATGTTTTTGCAGCGACTGCGCTTGGCCCTTATGGAATTTTACTTGCTGGATGGGCATCAAATAATAAATTTTCTATGCTTGGGGCACTTCGGGCCTGTGCTCAAATGATAAGCTATGAGTTGGCCATTTCTACTACAATTGTGGCCATTTTTTTTATTTATGGCTCGAGCGATTTGCATGTCATGGTAGAAAAACAAAATGAATCTCTTTATGGAATTATTCCTGCCTGGGGTGTTTTTTTGCAGCCAGTTGGGTGTGTGCTTTTTTTAGTTGGAATATTTGCTGAAAGTAATCGTTTGCCTTTTGACTTGGCCGAAGGGGAATCAGAGCTTGTTGCGGGTTACCACGTCGAATATTCTTCAATGAAATTTGCTCTTTTTTATATGGCCGAATATGTTCACATGATTATTTTATCGACATTGTTTGTGACAATTTTTTTCGGTGGCTATGGTCTTTTGCCAGGAATGGGTTTTGTTGTTGAAAATTTGCCCTCCTCTATTTATTTTTTACAGGCAATCAGTCTCATTTCTAAAGTGGCCATTATGATGTGGTTTTTTGTTTGGGTAAGATGGTCTATCCCTCGTTTTCGCTACGATCAATTAATGAATCTTGGTTGGAAGACACTACTCCCAATTGGGCTGGTTAATTTGTTAGTTACTGTAATTGTAATTTATTTGAGGTCAAATTAGAGGTGTATAAATGCTAGATACAAATTTAACTGATGTCTCTTTATGTCTGTTTGCCGCTGTTTTTGCAGTTGTTGTTGTTTTTAATAAAAATCCTGTCGTTGCCGCTTTTTCCCTGTTGTTAATGTTTATTGGTTTTGGGGGAATCTATTTTCGCCTTGGTTCCGTTTTCTTAACGACAATTCAAATATTAGTTTATGCCGGAGCAATCGCTATTTTATTTGTTTTTGTCTTAATGTTGATGAATCTTGAAGAGACAAAAACATTTATTCCAACGAAGAATTTTAGTTTGTTTGCAGGGATTGTTGCCATTTTGGCAATGTTTGGAATTTTAACCATTATTATTTTTAATAACACTGATTATTTGGCGACAGATAAGCTTCCCGAGGTTTCAATGAATACACTATTTACCAAATTATTTGAAACATATTTGGTGCCATTTGAATTGTCGACACTGCTTTTGCTTGGGGCCACTGTGGCGGTAGTTTTTATTTCAAAAAAGAGGATACCTCAATGATGATTTATTATTATTTGGCGTGTTTTATTTTTGCTTTAGGATTAGTTGGTACTCTTATAAAAAAGGATTTAATTTCAATACTTCTTTGTATTGAGCTTATGCTAACTTCTGTAAATTTATTTTTTGCTCTTTTTTCCAAATCCCTAGGTTCTGCAGACGCTCAGTTACAGGTTTTTTTCACGATTATTATCGCAGCTGCCGAAGGTGCGATAGGAATAAGTATGATAATGGCACTTTTTCGAAAAATAAAATCCGCTTATCCCGACGATATTCTTATTTATTCAGAGTAGGGTGGTAAAAAAATGACTCCTCAAAATTATTTAAAATTACTTCCCCTTTTTCCCCTCTTGGCATTTTTAATTAATGCTTTATTTTTACAAACAAAAGGATCTTTAAAGCTTTCTGGATTAATTTCTTTTTTGGGAACTTTTATTTCCTTTGTTTGTGTCATTATGCTTTTTGGGCATGTTCGTGATGAAGGGAGATTGGTATCTATCTTATGGAACTGGGGTCAGTTTTCAGATATTAATCTTGATATTGCTTTTATGGTGGATCAGCTTTCAATCGTGCTGCTTTTTATGGTGACAGGAATTGGCGGAGTGATAACCCTTTTCTCTATTGGTTATATGCATGACGACCCGAGGCCCGGTAAGTTTTTTGCCTATCTTTCATTTTTTATTTTCAATA
>JAHEZZ010000026.1 GCA_023250815.1 Bdellovibrionales bacterium | reverse complement strand
ATTGCACTGAGAATACTACTATCCCAAGGGCCTGGTTCATAAAATATTTTGTTAGGCGAATATTGATGATGATAGCGAAGAGCTGCCACGGCCTCTGGCAGAGTCAAATCAAATTCCAAAACATTTAAAATAGTTTGGAAAACACAAGTTAATATTTTTGTACCAGAAGGTGTACCCAAGGCCAAAACAGGAACTCCATCTTTTAAAATAACAGTTGGCGACATGCTTGAAAGTGGTCTTTTTCTTGGTAAAATTAAATTCTTTTCCCCGCCAAGCGCACCAAATAAATTAGACGCCCCAACTTTAGCAGCAAAATCATCCATTTCGTTATTTAAAACAATCCCCGTTCCACTTGCCACTACCCCTGAACCAAAATGGCCATTAATAGTCTGAGTAGAAACGATGGCATTTCCTTCTCCATCCATAATTGTAAAGTGAGTAGTATGATCAGTTTCATATTTAAATACATCAAAATCTTTATCAGCTTCTCCACTGCTCGCCTTCGAAATATTAATTTCACCCCTTAGCATTTTAGCGTACTTTTTAGAAGTTAATCCAACAACTGGCACCTCAACAAAATCATCATCACCCATATATTTGGCGCGATCACGAAAGGCCAGTCTCATTGAACTGGCAACCAAATGCATACTTTCGGGATGGTGTACGCCCCATTTTTTTAAATCATCATTTTCTAGCATATTGAGAAGTTGAATAATATGAGTCCCTCCTGAACTAGGCGGCGACATAGAATAAATAGTATGTCCCTTAAAAATCCCTCTGACGGGTATACGTTCTTTAACTTGGTATTGTCTCAAATCATCCATTTTTAAAATACCACCATTTCGTTTACTTTCAGCGACAATCGCTTCGCCAATCTCTCCTTGATAAAAAACTTTTTCACCTTTCTTTGCAATTAATTTTAAAGAATGAGCGAGATCAGGCTGAAAAAGCATATCGCCTTCTTTCAAAACTGAGTCTCCTTTAAAAAAAATCTTTTTACTGCCAGAAAATTTTGACAAAATATTTTCTCTTTCCAAAAGAGCATTTCCTAATTCATGATAAACTTTAAAACCTTTTTCTGCTAATTCGATTGCCGGGGCCATCACAACAGAAAGAGGAAGCTTTCCATATTTACGCTGGAATTGCACAATGCCAGCGACTAATCCTGGCACACCAATAGAAAATGCTCCATTTAAAGATTTCTCCGGAATAACCAATCCAATATCATCCAAATACATATTACGAGTGGCATTTAGTGGTGCCATTTCTCGAAAATCAAAGGCCAAAGGAATTTTTAAATCTTTTTTCTTAAAGAGTAAAAATCCTCCGCCACCTAGGCCTGTCGATTGCGGTCTTTCTACAGAAATTGCAAATGAGACTGCTGCTGCTGCATCGGCAATATTCCCGCCTTTTTTAAACATCAACAATCCAGCACGACTAGAGGAAATTCCCTGCGTAACCACCATCGCATGTTCAGCATGAGCAATATGTCCCTCTGGATAATTTTTGACAATTAAAAGTGCCTTTCGTTTTTCGGCATGAACATCCCAATTAGCATTTTTTAAGGGTGAAGAGCATGAAAATAAAATTGGCCCTATAATAATAATTTGAAATGCACTAAAAAAATATAATATCTGTTTCATTTTTTTCCCTGGAAAAATTATAATCAAATCCTAACAAAAGAGGAGCGTGAAATTATACTCTGTTCCTACCCAGATCAATTTTAATTCACTATTCTAGGCCAAAGACCTACAGATATTAAAGTCCAAAAGGAGATTTTTTTATGTCTAAAATTTTAATTGTTGAAGATGAAAAAGATATCTGCGATCTACTGTCCTTACAATTAAAAAAGCAAGGGCATGAAACCATTGTCATATCTGACGGACAAAAAGCTTTAGAATATATTCAACAGGCCAAGCAAACTACTCATTTTGACGAACCAGATTTAGTGATACTAGATCGAATGCTTCCCAGTCTCTCTGGCCTTGAGATTTGTAAGTTTCTTCGAATCTATAAAAAGACAAAACAACTTCCAATTCTAATGGTTACTGCAATGTCTCGTCCTGAACAAATTGTCGAAGGATTAGAAGGCGGGGCGGATGACTATATTACCAAACCCTTTGACATGAATATATTTTTGGCCAGAATAAAGGCCCTACTTCGTCGTAAAGAACTACTCGCTCCAGAAAATTCACCCAATCATTTAAATAAATCAGGCATTATTTCTCATGGTACAATTAAAGTTGATATGGGCCAATGCAAAGTGTGGATTCAAAATGAGGAAATTGAATTAACACTGTCAGAATATAAGATGCTGTGCTCATTTCTTAATGATCCTGGAAAAGTTTTTACCCGTAATCAGTTGATCGCAAAAATTCAAGACGGCCCAGTTCACGTCACTGATCGCACTATCGATACTCATATTTTTGGACTTCGCAAAAAGCTAGGAGAACAATCAAATTTAATTGAAACGATAAGAGGAATAGGCTACCGTGTCAGCAGTTTGTGAAATTACACCCAATACAAATTTCTTTTAAGGCCCTCAGATCTCGCTGGTTTCAAAAATCTTTTCTTTTGCAATCAAGCCTATTTCTGATTGCTTTAGGGATTCTCTCCTTTGGAGTCAGGCAATCTCTGCGTTTTTATCTCTATCAAACTGCTAGCGATTATGGCCTTCACCAAATAGACGCAATCAAAGAATTTCCAGAATTACTTTCTTGGTGTACAGAAAAAAAATGGAATCAAATTGATCCGACCTTGGAAATTTCTATCCACCAAAAAGGCCTAACCCTTTTTTGCAAGGACAATAATACTTATGGCCCCAAATTTGAATTTCTACAATCTAAAAATAGTTATTCGTATTTTAAAAAAAATAACCAGAATCAAAGTTATCTCTATGTTGGAAAAAAGATTTTAAGAAGCAAGGCCTGTAATAATTGTGTCATTCAAATAGGACTTCCACTTTCAACTTATCAACCCTTACTTTTAAAATTAGATCAAATTTTAATTCCTTTTTCTCTGGGAATTTATTTAGTAGTTCTAGCTCTTTCCCTATGGGGGGGGATTAATATCATACGACCTTTAACTCAAATCCTAGGAAAAATAACCACCCTCCAAAATATGCACGGACAAACTCTTAATTATCCCAATAATATAAAAAATGGGGATCATCGGCCAATTGACGAATGGGACTGGGCAAAAAAATCACTTGATCAATTGCAAAATGAAATGGAAAAAACATTTGGTCAAATGGCAGTAGAAAATCGAAAAATGGCGACATTACTGGAATCGATTAGCGACTCAATTATTGCATTAGATAAAGATGAAAAAATTATTTTTGCCAACAATCAATTCAAAATTAACTTTATCCCTTACGATCTTAAAAGCTTCAATATGAGCGAATTTAAAATTCTAAAAATTATCAATAGTCCAATTGTTGGCGAGATCTTTGATCAGGCAATGAAAAATGGCGAGTTTAAAAGAAAAAGGAATTTAGAATTAAGTACTCGGGGTGGCCCAGAAAAAAAATTTTACGATTTATCAGTCAATCCAATAAAAGATTCGAGAGATTTTACATTGGGATGCGTTTGTATTTTTCATGATGTGACAGAAAGACGATTAACAGAACAGATGCGAGAGGACTTTGTTAGCAATGTTTCTCATGAAATCCGCACACCCCTTACGGCAATGAAGGGTTACGTTCAAATGATTCAAGCATCGAAGCAAAACTTGCCAGAAGAAACGAAAATGTGTCTCAGCAAAATTGAATCAAATTCTGATCGACTAAATCTTTTGTTTCAAGACATTCTCACTTTATCCTTGATTGAGTCCGGACAGCAACTTCAAAGAGAAGAAATTAACTTTCAAGAGTTAACTGAAAATATTTTGGAAAAATTAAAACATACTTATGACTTTAAAAATATAAATATTAAACAAATTTATGACATTGAAAGCGGCCTAGCAAGTCCAGGAATGCTTGAACAAGTTTTAATAAATCTAGTTGATAATGCTTTCAAATACACTCCCGCAAACGGTAAAATTATCATTCACTGGGAAAAATACCGCCCCCAATCGCCAGAGGAATTGGCCACTTCACCTTCTTGGTTTTCTCTTAAAATTAGCGACAGTGGGATTGGCATTGAACAGGGCCATATTCCTAGACTTTTTGAACGTTTTTATCGAATAGATTATTCGCGCTCAAGAGAAATGGGGGGAACAGGATTAGGGCTAGCGATTGTAAAACACATCGTACAAAACCATCGAGGAAAAGTTATCGTTCAAAGCGAATTTAAAAAAGGTTCCACTTTTATCGTTTATATTCCAAATATTTCATAAAGAATTACATTTCCAAAAGTTCTTTATAAAGATTTATAAGTGTCTGAGTAGTCTCCTTCCAATGGAAACGCTGAACATACTCAAGCCCTTTTTGTGACATTTTATTTCGAAGATCAACGTCTTCTAATATTCTTCTCATTTTAAAAGACATCTCATCCACATCTTCTGGTGTAATATAAACAGAGTGTGGCCCCGCACTTTCTGGAAAAGAGGAGCCGTGAGAAGTTAGAACAGGCGTTCCACTAAAAAGGGCCTCGACAATAGGCAATCCAAATCCTTCATAAAGTGATGGATAAAAAAAGAGGTCGGCGCCCTGATAAAATGCCGGTAACTGTTCATTGTTAATATTTTCTAAAATTTTTACCCTAGAAGTGAGATTCTCTTTGTTAATAAAGGTTTCAATTTCAGTTAAATAATCTCCTTTTCCTTTTCCAATAATAATAAAATTATGGGTAAATTCTTTAGTTATTTTTTGAAAGGCCTTAACGGCCCGAAAAACATTTTTATTTTCCTCTATTGCTCCAACAAATAAAATATAACGACTAGAAATTCCATAAGGAGCTAAAACACTCACCCTTTCAGTTATCCCTAGCTTTTGATAAAAACGAGGGTGACAGGCCTGATAAACAACTCGAATCTTTTCTTCCTTAATACCAAAAAACTCGATCAAGTCTTTTTTAGTATGCTCACAGATAGATAAAACAAGATCAGCATTATGACAGCTCCGTTTATTTTTTATACGATAAACAATCCTATCAATAAAAGAAAAATGCTGAGGGTATCGCATAAAAATGAGGTCGTGAATTGTAACCACGAATTTATATTTTCGTTTGTTTCGAATAGGAACAAGGAAAGGGATTTCCCCACTCGTACCATGATAGATATCTAATTTCTTTTCTATAAAATCTTGAGATAAGAAAAAACTTCTCCAAAGGGATGGAAAAATCCACGAAAAAAAAGATTTTGGAGTACACACTTCTAAAAGTATATTTTTATTTTGATTATTTTTTTTTGATGAAATTGATTCCAGCCAAGATTTTCCCCTCATATCGTCAGGAGCTGGAGTGTATAATTTTAAATTAATTTGCGGATAAAACTCAATTAATCCTTCTATCAAAGTTCGAGTATAACTTCCAAGACCTCTAAAATTGTGAAAGGCCCGCTTGGCATCTAAACCAATCTTCATAAGGCCCCATAGGCCATGGGAACAACTAGTTTTTGATTGGGAAATATCTGCTTAGAATCAAGCTGATTATGTCTTAAAATAGCGGTTACAGAGACACCGTGTGCTTTCGCGATATCATTTAGATTATCTCCCCGCCTGACAATATAAGATTTTTTAATTAAAGGAATTTTAATATTTTGACCTGCCAAAATTTTTTCTTTTTTCAAATGATTTATTTCTGTGATTTTTTTCATGTCGATGCCATATGCTTCTGCAATTTTTGAAAGTTTATCCCCTTTTTTTATCTTTGTTGTCATAAGGGCCATTTTTTTTCCAAATTTTATAGAAGATTTTGATTTTCGTAAAATAATCTTTTTGGTAGTTAGCGAATTCAATACCGATGATTCTGTAGTTTGACTTTCTAAATTTTCAGCTATGTTAAGTTCCGATGATGTTTTTAGTTTGCTAAAAATATCCGTGATAAAAGGAAGATTATATTTTTGATTATTATTAATTAATTCTCTTGCTGCTTCGAGTTTCGGAATATACATTACAGTTTCCAGGGGAATTAATTTTTGACGAACTAAAGTAAGATAGTCGCGTGTGTTTCCCTTTCGAATAGCATTGATAATTCGGTATTCACCAGCATTATAAGCACAGAGTGCCAGTTCCCAACTGCCAAAAATGTTATATAGGTCCTTATAGTAATGGGCCGCTGCGACTGTTGATTTCTCCAAATCAGATCTTTCGTCAGTATAACGATTAACTTTTAATCCGTATCGTATCGCTGTGCCTTTCATAAATTGCCAAGGGCCCAATGCCGAAGCATGACTTCGGGCCTTGGTATAATAACCACTCTCGATCAGCCCCACTAAAAATAATTCTTGAGGCATACCTTGTTCTTTTAAAATTCGAGAAATGGTGGGGAAAAAATTTTTGCCATTTTCAAGTTGTCGCAAAAATCGTTCACGATCTTGACGTCCTAGATAATTAACCCAAGAATCAAAATGATTTTTAAAATACTTGAGTGAAAAATGCTGAATATTTCCTCGCTCGTATTTTAAACTTTCTGTTTTTTGAATGGCCTTTGGTATGGGAAGATTAACCTGGACGATTCCGGCCTCTGAATCTTTTAATTCCTCTATCTCTTTGCTTTTTTCAATTTGATTTAAGTTAGTAGAACTAAGCTCCTCATCTGACTTACCATCGACCGCCACCTTCCTCGGTGTTGTTGAGCTACAACCGATAAATAAAAAAAGAAAAATAATTACTGCACATTGAATTGTTTTTTTCATGGTTACACTCATCACGTTTGAGTTTTCCAGCTTGGAAAACTCAGCACCAAGAGTGATATACCCGCAGCGGTTTGCTTGAAAAGCAAAGTGCGAAGGGTATAGCTTCCTGCTATGCCTTTTTTTAAATTATAAGGCCAATATTCTTTTCAGTATACAAAATAGGCCATTAATACCAATTCCACTAATTAATGGTGGCATCTTTAGCGCTACTTTTTGCCATCTTACATTTCTCATCGTCGTAAAATACTCAACGTGCCCGAGGGCACGTCTGCGTTTTTTCTCCTCTTCAAAACGCAATCTGGCAAAAACTAACACCAAATCTATCCACCATTAATTAGTGGAATTGGTATAAATCATGCGAACTAATGTAAATGGGAGAAAAATAATCTTCCCTTTTCCTCGGTCACTTTTCCATAAGGATCTTTAGATAGAAGAAGGTGGCCATCGAGATCAAAAAAATCAACTTGATCAGCAAGATACATTGCTCCACTAATTCCAATGCTTGTTTCTACCATGCATCCTAGCATTGTATACATTCCTTTTGCTTTGGCCTCTCGAAGTTGTTTGCTGGCCTTAAAAAAACTTCCTGCCTTCATTAACTTTACGACAACACCATCAAATCTAGCAGGAAAATAATCAGAGATATCCTGATTAGTAAGAGATTCATCAGCAAAAATTAATACAGGTGAAAGGCCCTGCAGTTCAAAATACTGCTGGTGAAAATCAGCGGGAAAAGGCTGTTCTAAAAATTCAATCTGAAGAGGATCAACTTCCTTCGTAAAATTGACCAATTGATCAAAGTCGGTAAACGACTCGTTGGCGTCGAGGCGCAATTTTCCTTTATAATTCTTGCGAACTTCTTGTACTCTCTTAAGTGATTCTTCATTATTAATTTTAATTTTTAAGGCCGGGAACCTGGATAATTTGTGTTTATCAATAAAGTCTTTTATCTGTCCAATGGGAATTAAGGGAATAGAAAAACTAGTATAAACGGAAGAAACTTCTTTATGCCCTAATAATTTTTGCGGGGAAGTTTCTGATAATTCGGACAAATAATGCAAAAATGCTTGCTCAATCCCAAAGCGAAGCGACGAACAGACCTCTACTTCATCTAGAATATTTGCCAGCGCCTCAAAGGAAACCAAATCTTTTGAACGCATCTCATTTTGCGATAAAATTTCTAGAAAATATTCAAATTGTTTTTTAATCAACTCGGCATTTTCACCATATCGAATATTTGGGGCCACTTCCCCCAAACCAACAAATTCATTCTTTCCCATTTGAATAATAAAATTAGTTTTAGAATGAGAAGTATTTCGAGCAGTCACCCAATCAAATTTAAGGGAAAGTTCGAGACCTTTAATATTCCACTGATCTTTGGTGCTCATAACCTGACCTTTTGTATGTACACATATAAAATAATATTCGAAAATAGTTTGTATGGTAATAAAATCAGATTTAATTATCAAGGGTGCTATCGCTTTTGTCTTGGTTTTTGTTTTAGGAAAAGTCTTAACAGATGTCATTAGGGGTCTTTTAGGAGGAGTTTCTGATCGCTTTATTTATGGAAAGAAGGAGGGAAATCAAGATATCGATATAGTGATCAATCGAAAAATTAATGAAATGCGCTTAACCCAGGGAAGTGCTCCTCAAGTAAGTAGTGGAGAAAAAAGCCCCTCTATCGCTAGCAAAAATGATTCAGACAAAAACAGTCAGTCAAAACTGACACCTCTTCAAATTTATCAACAAGCATTTACATGTGCGGTAAAAGAAAACAATGAACAAAAAATTAAAGAATACAAATTGGCCCTAGAATTATTTGATCATCTTCAGTGGGGAGATGGTAAGCACTATAAAATTATCGAAGCGATGAGTAAACAAAACTATCAACTTCCCATTTCGCTTCAAGATATTTCAATCAATTTTAAAGAAATGAATGCAAAAAATATTTTCGCATCTTTTGATCTTTCTTCCCCTCTAGGCCACACCGCCTTAAATTCTTTTATCGGACACAAAAGCGCATTTGATCAAGTTATTAAAAAAATCTGTGAAGGTGAAGAAATCAACAATTCAATTTTTAAAATGTCCACTTTAAATTCAATCCCTGCTCATCCTACCGCCTTTTTATTAACATTTTATCTTTTATCTAAACGAAATGCCTCTCCCGATAATATTGATTTTAAATCTGAAATTGATTGTTTCCTGGCCCCAGAGCTCATTAGAAAAAAACTACAGCAGCAAGAAAAAAGATTTCCACTTAATCAATTCTTGCCCATTATCACCACAGATTATAAAAATCTCAAATCAACAATGGAAATACAAGATCACATAGTCAGTTTAGCAAAATTTTTAAATTACCTTATATCTTATCCGGAACTAAATAAAGACAACCAGGATGTCGCAAGAGTCATACTAGAAACAAATCAAAAAGATGATTTCATCCAAATCAAAAAAAAATACAAAAGGCTTGTAGCGAGCAGGCACCCAGATAAATTTCAATCATATAATTTTCCCAAAGAAATCATCGGCATCATAAATGAAAATTTTATTAAAATTCAAACGAGCTACAATATGCTAAAAAAGGAAATGGGAGAAGATGAATGAATACAGAGTTAGTTAATTTGATTCGCAAAGAATTAGTTTTTGTTATTAGCGAAACCAGTGGCATTTCACTTCAAAATACCCTGGAACTTTTAAGCTTTAGCGCACGTATCAAAAAAAATAAACTAATCGAAGATAAAATCGATGAATTTCGAAAACTTCTTTATATTTTCAACTCAAATGGCGGTCAAAAAAATATAAAAAATTTGTTGGAGCACGAAGTTGGATTAGCATTCTTTCAATTTTTTAAAAATTTTCCACTTCGCTATTATGAGGAACATATTCATCTAACAGGCTCACTTAGTGCTTCCTTTTTATTTCCAAGAATCCTGGAAATAATCAATGGGCCACAGGGTAAAAAAGTTATAGAAAAAATTAAAAAAATATATGGTTTAAATACTTTAAAGTTAGAGTCTGAAAAAGATATAAAAGAATTAATTACACTTAAGGAAAGTGAAGGGTTTGGAGAATATCTTAAAATTTTATTTCTGCCGAAACTGGTTTTAAGGACTAGACAGGATCATTTCGACTCTGCTTTTCATATGGCCAGTGAACTTCATGGTAAATATAACATTGGACATTTAAGACTAAAATTTACTTTTTCCAGATCAACCACCATTGAATCTGAACAAGTGCCCGGACTAGAAGATTTATCCGAGGAAGATGCAGTACTCGGCCTTCTGGAAGGATTTGAAAGTTACCGCTCAATTCATCCAGATTTTGATTATATACTCTCCCCTTCTTTTCGAAAAGAAAAAGGCTTTTTCGACCCCAAATTTAAATCTAAGAGTGATCACTTCCACCATCAAGTAGAACAATTAATTGAACTTTGTAAAAAATATCCAAAACTAAAAGATAAAATGACCGAGGTAGATACTGTTGGCGACGAATCCGATCATTTTAGAAAGGCCCATTTTAGCGACATGAAATCAGGATTTCGAAGACTGCAATCCCATGGCATGCGCATTCGCAGTCATCACGGAGAAACATGGAAAAGTTTAAAACGAGGAATTCAGTCAGTGGACAATGCTATGAATATTTGGCATATCGATACTGTTGAGCATGGGTTAAGTCTTGGAATTAATCCTCATTATTATTTTCACCGACTTTATCAACGAATCATGGAAATGAATGGATCTGGAATCGGGCTTAAACTTGGCTCAAATGAGCATAATGAACTTGAAGATATGGAATGGGATAATTTACTGATCAAAGATAAAATTACAAACGGAATTCCACTTGAGAAGGATGAGCACAAACAATTTATCAAAGCAAAATTTTATAGCGCTAGAGAGATCGAACATTATCAACATGATGTGCTTAATCGTATGATCCAAAAAAACGTTTCCTTAGTTTCTCTTCCCTCATCAAATATCAAATTAACTAATAATTTTCCAGACTATAAAGGACACCCTTTTTCTTGGTGGGAAAAAAAAGGAGTAAATTTGGGAATTGGCACCGATAATTATGTCACTCTTGGAACAAATCCCATACAAGAACTATTGCTCATTTTATTTTCTGATCCAGAAAATTTAAAAATTACTAAACTGTTGATGGTCGCAAGCAAAGAAAAAAGAAGAACTTATTTGGGCCATTTATTATGGGAAATGCGCAAGAAAGAAAAAACTCTTTAGCTTAAATCATAAAATTTTTTTGCCACTTGCTCGGGTAAAATATCCACCATACATTTTTGATAAACTTTTTGAGAACACTTTCCTCGCCCATCTTTAGTACAAGGCCGGCAAGGAAGCTCCACACTCATCTCTTTTATCCAATCTCCTGTTGTATGGCCAAAAGCAGTTGGCCCAATGAGCGCAATCCCTTTCTGCCCAAAAAGGTCAGCAACATGCAAAAGACCAGTATCAGCTGAAACTAAAACTTTGCAATGAGCGACCACAAAACAACTTTCAATTAAAGATAACTTGCCAATTAAATCATGAACTCGAGTAGGAGCAATTTCTTTAAGTTTCATGCAAAATAGATCTTCCTTGCCACCTAAAACTAAAAATTTATGTTGCGGTAATAGTTGAATTAATTTCTCAAAATGACCTAGGGGCCATCGTTTCATTTCCCAAGCAGCACTGGGAGCAAGGCAAATCATCTGGCCTATTTGATTATAAGCATCTCCTAAAAGTAAGTTGAGTTTATTTTTAATACTAGAATTGAAATTCCATTTTTGTGGAATCAATTTATGATTTACGCCCAAAATATTTAGGGGTTTCATATAAGAAACCATTCCAAGATAAGGCAGTGGAAATAAATTAATTCTAAAATTAAATAATAAAATCCTCTTTATTCTTTCTTTCGATCTGGTCAAGAAATGAGGTGAAACAAAAAGATCAGGAAGAATTGCCGGGCCAACTCCTAACATTATTAAACGAAGAAAAAAAGATCGCAAACTCCGATGGGAGTCATAAATAATATTATAGTTTTCAGACCTTAATTTAAAAATCATTTTTAATAAATCCCAAAACCCTAACTGGCGATCAATTTTCAAGACTTTATTTATCAATGGATTTATTTCTAAAAGTTCAGCGAACTCCTGACGAGTTAAAAAATCAATCTCACTATCAGGGTATTTTTCCTTAAATAAAGGCAGACAAGACAAACTTTGAACAATATCACCAAAGCTGGAAAAACGTATTATTAAAATTTTGAACATAATTTATTTTATTTTTTCTTTGACTGGAACTTTTATAACCACAGTATCTGTCATTTGATCATGCAGGCCACGGCCTTCTTTATGCACCAACGTTTTGATCATTCCCCAGACTGTAATCAAATTGATTAATTTTCCAATAGTTTCTCTTTTTAAAAGACTGCTCTTTTGAGGTGCTCCCCCTTCGATATCTTCGATGCGAAGCCCGCAAATTAATTTGCCTAATGTTCTTGAACTATAAATTACTGGTAATAAATAAAAAATTACATAAAAAATAAAAAATGAACTTAGAGATAAAAGAAGCTTAAAATCGGGCAACTTTTCAATATAGTGAGAAACGTTTTGATCTTTTGAATATTGAATAATGGCAAGTGCAATTGGATTGATAATTGGCGCTGATTTACTCACATAATAAAGTAACAAAATATAGGCGGAATCGATAAAAAAGGCCTTTTGTCTGAGAGAAGGTTCAACGTTACTTTGATTATGGGTACCTGACTGCTCTTCTTGTTTGGCAAGTTCAGTTCTTGTTACACTAACTTTTCTTTCTTCAACTTTAATATTTTTTATCGGTGCTGGTTTATTCTTTTTAACTTGAGCTTTTGGCCGAGATTGAACTTTTGATGATGGTTTTTCTTCCTCTTTTTCTTCATCTACTACTTTAAAATCATCTGTCATACAACCTCACTATTTAACCGCAGCTAAAGGAATCCCCTGAATAGTTTTTACAATATCATCAGCAACCCAAATGGCCTCTTCTAGTCCAGGATCTTCTTGTAGAGATTCAATCCACTCATCTTTCATAATCTGCAAATCATTTTTCCATTTTTTATCGTCTGGTGAACTAAATTTAATAGTGTCTTTAAGCGACTCTTCAAAGTGAGTAACTGTTAAGTTTTTATTTTTTTCATCCAACTTTAGTTTTTCTGACATCGCTTTATTTTGTTTATCCTCCTCAATCACTTCATCGATATTAAGTGAAACCGAAGTTTCATCTTGTTTTTTCTTTAAATAAGTTACACTTTCATTAATCCTTTTAAAGCGCTGATTGGTGGCCGATCTTTTTTGACTTCTCTCTACTAGCGAAGGCAAATTATAAGTAAACTTTTTCCAAACATTATAAGGTTTTGCAGCAATCGAATCCCATTCAAGAGAATAATCTAAATCTTGTTCACGACTTTTTGAGTAGGACATTGGATCAGGAATAGCAACATCTGGAATAATCCCCTTGTACTGAGTTGATGACCCATTAATTCTGTAAAATTTTTGAATCGTTACTTTCAAAGCGCCCATCGTTGGGCCAAACATTGAGAGCAATGGCCCCTGATTTAAATTGAGAACTGCTTGAACTGTCCCTTTGCCATGAGTTTGATCACCGCCAATAATCACTGCCCGCTGATAATCCTGCATTGCTGCGGCCACAATTTCAGAAGCTGAAGCGCTAAAGCGGTTGACCATGACAATAAGTGGGCCATCATAAGTGATTGAGGGATCAGTATCCGCCAAAACCTCAATATCAGTTCGATCTCTCACTTGAACGATTGGGCCCTTTTCGATAAATAAACCGGACATAAGTTTAGCATCTTCCAGCGCTCCACCGCCATTATTTCGAAGGTCAAGAATAACAGCATCTACTTTAAATTTTTTTAACCGTTCTAATTCTGCCTTGACGTCATCGGTACAATTACGTTCAAATTTTCCATTGAAATCCCGATAAAATTTGGGAACATAAATATAACCAACTTTGGTATTCATTCCTGTCAACTGCAGCATTGAAGATTTTACCAAGCTAGCACTTATTTGTACTACATCTCGAGTGATTGTAATCGACTTTCTAGAACCATCCACTTTTTTAACAAGCAAACTGACTTTGGTATTTTTTTTGCCGCGAATATATCTTACGGCATCGTCAACTCTCATGCCGATTAAATCAACCGGATCACCTTTTTCTTGTGTCACAGATACAATGACATCATCAACTTCTAAATCTTTTTGTCTCCAGGCCGCCCCGCCTGGAACAATCGTCACAACTTTAATATAAGCGCCATCTTCTTGTAAAACCGCTCCGATGCCCTCAAGATTACCTGAAATATCGATATCAAAATCTTCTTTCTTCTTGGGAGGCATATAAGTCGTATGGGGATCGTAGATAGCGGCAATTGAATTAATAAATTTTTCAACATGATCTTCATGGTCTTCTTTTAGCAGTCGGGAAAAAAGCTTTTCATATTTTTCAGAAACACCATCAATTGATTTTTTTTCAATTTCTGCCGCTGTCATTTTCTTAAGTTCAGGATCAATTTTTTTCTTTTTATTTTTTTTCTTATCTTTATTCTTGCCAGAAATTTCATCTTTTTGATCGTCTAACATGGAGAGATAGCGAGTGAGAACGGCCTGTTTAAATGTTTTTCTCCATAAATCTTTCAACTCTAATTCATTTGCCGGAAACTCTCTCTTTTCTGGATCAATTTCTAATTTTTCCTTGTCTTTAAAAAGAAAAGGAGTTTTAAAAATTTCTTTTCGATAACTTTCTATAAGTTGCACTCTCTTTTGAAATAACTCGTAGGCCTGAGTGATGAGAAGATGTTTGCCGGAAATCATCTGATCATCCATTTGCGTTTTGTACTGTTCTAATTCTTTAACGTCGCTTTTTAGAAAAAATTGTTTTCCAAAATCAATTCTTTTTAGATATTCATTAAATGCTTTCTTCGACAGATTATCGTCAATTTTTAAATCTCTATAGTGATAAGTTTCAAGCGCATTTTTAATAATATTTCCAATAAAACGATCGCGATCGGCCTCGGCAAATTTGCTTTGAGCAAAGGTTAAAACAGTGGGTGACGTCAATAAAAATAAAAAAACTAATTTTAAAAAATTGGACATGTATTCCCCTTAGAGGCGTAAAATGAGCATCCATTTTTAATGATATGACTTTAAAGGTGAAGCATAAAGAAAGAAAAATAATCTATTCTCGGAGTAATCAACTCGGACGAATAGTGGTAATTGGTATTATCTCTTTGACTTCGCCGCGGGCGGTAATCACAAAATGTGTTTTACCTCTTTGTGCTTTTTCAATTTCCTCTTGAAAAGAATTTTCTGCCATGAACCTTTCACAATAGTCCCTGTTTGGGACCAAGATCGGATGTTTTACTGCAAAAAGAGAACAGGCATCATCTTGAGGCAAAATAGAGGTTTCATAAGTGCCAATCTCTTTTGCAATTTCAATAATTTCAGATTTATTTAATCCGCTTACTGGCCTTAGTATCATCGTCGGACTTTTTTCATCCAAATAGGCCATATTGTACAAAGTCTGGCTGGATACTTGGCCTAGAGAATCTCCAGTGATCAGGGCCGATGCACCAATCTCTGCAGCGAGATTTGATGCTATTTCTATCATCAATTTTCTAAAAAAAAGGGTGCGGTATTCTGGCAAACAAGTTTTTGCTAATTTTTCTTGGGCCGGTCCAAAATTTACAACATAAAGATTTGTACAACGTTGAAAAACTCCAAGCTTCGAGGCAAGTTTTAAGATTTTCTCTTTCACCGCCTCACCCACAAAAGGATAAGCGTAAAAAAAACAAAGGTTCACATCACAACCTCGTTTCATCATCATAAAACTAGAAACAGGAGAATCTATCCCCCCAGACAAAAGAGACAAAACTTTTCCCGTAGTGGCAGTAGGAAGGCCGCCAATTCCCGGAATTTTAAAGGCCGAAACATGAGAATTTTTTGGCATGATACGAATTTCAATTTGTAAATCGGGATTATGAATATCAACTTTAAGAGCAGTACAACTTTGTAAAATGGCCCCACCAATTTCTCTCGATACACTCATACTTGGGACAGGAAATTTTTTATCAATACGAAAAGTTTCAACTTTAAAGGTTTTGATATTTAGAGCAGATAAATTAAGTCGTTTTAATTCATCGATACAAGCATGAGTAATTGAATCAAGATCAGATTTTACTTTTTTAGAAGGAACAATATTCTTAATACCGGGAATTTTTGCCAATGCCTGAATAAATTCTTCGCTAAAAGATTCTTCACTGGAAATAACAAAACGTTGAACTTCATGAGTTAACTTGTAGCTGTGCCAATGATAGTTTTTTACTAAGGTGATAATATGTTGCCTGAGTGCCTGATAATAAAATGGGCGATTTTTTCCCTTTAGCCAAAGTTCATCAACATTCACCAAAATCGAGTAATAACAAGAATCGAGTTTAAAAGAATTGAGATCAGTCATCATTTATTTTTTTCCAAAGAGTTCAAGTAAATTGAAATAAACAGTGCGAAGCTCTTCCGTAAATATTTGCAACTCGGCCAGCGTTGTTTCATAACTCAAAGATACTCGCAAAATATTTTTATGGTATAAATCATCAATTCCCATTGCCGCAAAAACAGGATTTTTACCTTCAATTTTAGAAGAGCATGCCGAAGAAGTAGAAAGATAAATGCCTTTTTCTTCTAAGTGTCGAATTAATATATCAGCAGGGATAGAGGGTAAAATAAAAGATAAAATAAAAAATGAATTGAGTTTATTTTCAAATGGAAAAATAATTTTATCGCCAAAAGATAATTTGAGCATTTCAATTAATTTTAAATATCGAACTTTCATTGCTCCAACATTTAAAAGATCTTTTTCTCTTTTTTTAATTGCTTCTCCCCAGGACAAAATAAGTGGTGCAGATAAAGTTCCCGGCCGAATCCCCTTTTCTTGCCCTCCCCCCAAATAAATTGACTGAAGTTTGAAATTTTTTTTAAAAATTAAAGCGCCAATACCCTTTGGCCCGCCCATCTTATGAGCGGAAAGAGAAAGGCCATCAATTAATTGAAAATGGCGCCTTAAAAAACCTTGAAGCTCAAAAACTTTAGTAAACGCCTGTGAGCAATCCAAAAAAACTACAGCTTGGGGAAACTGTGATTTTAATTTTTTTAATTCATCCAAATTAAGACATTCTCCACTTTGCCCATTTACCAAAGAGACAGCATGCAAACTTTTTTGATTATCGGAGGGCCCCTCCGATAAAATATTTTTAAGAGAAATCTTATGGTGTTCTTTAAAAGTATGAATCACAGGCAAATAAAGGGAAGGGTGATCCCCTGAAAAAAAATATGCGGTCGAACAATCAGTACAGCTTTGAATAAAAATATTATTACTTTCCGTGGCCCCTGAAGTAAAAATGAGATCAAATTTTAAATCAGCGCCAAAATGCTCTAATATAATTTTTCTCACTTCTTCAATTTTATTTGCCAAGTTATGGCCTAAAGAATGTTTGGCACTGGGGTTAGCGAAGAAGCATTCATTTGCCTCTGAGAGCATTTTAAGTGCCTCAGGGACCAGTGGGGAAGATGCAGCATGGTCAAGATAAATCATAGGCCGATATAGTCAAAAAAAAGGCCTTTTGACAATCGCAAAAGGCCTGGCCAAACGAACTTTAAGTAGTTTTCTAGGGAGTATTATCATTTGCCCTAGTTTTTACAGGCCTCTTCTCGCAAAATTTCCACTACTCCTGATCTAGAATGATGAAACTCTAGGCCTGCAATTTTAGTTTTAAGATCTTCTTTTAGTGTTTTTACACAAGAGAGGCCCCCGCCTTCTTGTTCATTAAGAGATCGGGTTACAGTTAAGGTTTGCTCCATCTCAATTTTTTCAGTTCTGGGGTTATTCTGAATAACATCCTCAATTTTTAATCCTTGAGCGCCAAAACCTTGGCAAAAACCAGCTGTCATACATGGCCCAAGAAATTCGCCAAAACGAGCATTAGAATGGTCAAAAATTGTTTTTCCCTTAAGTTCAACTAAATTAATTTTTAATTCTGGAGCACCATAACCAACAGAAGAACATCTAACTGTTTTGTTATTTATCACGGCATTAATTTTAAAAGTGTTTTTTAAAACAACTCTTTCATCAATCACTCCTGCAAATGCACTCGAAAAACAAAATCCCATACTAAAAAGATATAATAATTTTTTCATAATTCCTCCTTTTTATTTTATGCCTTTAAATATTATATAAATATATTGAATTATATTTATATTTATGATTAATATATTTTATGATTAACTCATATGATCTCATGTATTTTATAAAAGTGAGCGAGACTCTCAATCTAAGAGAGGCGGCAGAGCATTTGGGAGTTTCTCAACCGGCCCTAAGTCACTCACTTAAACGACTCGAAACAGAATTGAAAACCATGCTTTTTCTAAGGCGAAAAAAGGGATTGACCTTAACGAGTGAAGGGCGTCTTTTTTTAAACAAAGCAAAATTAGTATTTCAAGAAATGCAGGGGCTACAATTTATTTTTCAAGAAAATTATAAAACACAATTTGAAGTGGCATTAGGACTTCATCCTGCGGTGGCCGCTTATATGATGGAAAGTTTATTGCAAATTAAAGATCTTAAAATTGAATATAAATTTGGCCTTTCAAGGGAGGTTACGGAATTGGTTCATCAGGGTTTTATAGATTGTGCCCTTGCCATCAATCCAACCCCACATCCTGAACTCATTTTAAGGCCAATACTTGAAGATCAATTTGCTGCTTGGAAAACAAAAAACTGCAATGAAAAGACACTTTTTTTTGACTCTCGTTTATTTCAGGCCCAAGAATTACTTCGAGAATTAAATAAAAAAAAATTCCATTTTGATAAATTGATTGAATTACCAGATTTAAATTTAATCGCCAAAATGGTTGGAGATGGCCACGGTGTTGGACTTTTACCAGAGAGAATTTTAAGCATGGCCACCGATAAATTTTTACCCTTTAGCGATAAAATAAAGACCATTACCGACAAACTCTATCTCATTTATGCCATTGAGAAAAAAAATCATCAAGGGATTATTTTACTAAAAGATCATTTAAACTCATCACGTTTGAGTTTTCCGCCACAAAAAGCTCAGTTTTAAAAAGGGTATCGCAAAATATACTCTTCGCACTTTGCTTTTCAAGCAAGCCGCTTTGGGTATACCACTCGTAATACTGAGTTTTCCGTACCGGAAAACTCAAACGTGATGAGTATAATTTACGAACTACAAGACAATGTAGAACACCCCGGTGTTCTTGTCGCCCAATCAGGGGCCAACTTTAATAAATCAGGATCATCTTTTTGCAATCCCTCGCTGTATGGATTTTTCAAGGCCTTCATCAAGCGGTCCAATAAACTCGAATCTCCCCTTTCTAATTCTTGGGCACATTGGTGGAGCAGGTAATTCCGGGGGATAAACTGAGGGTTTTCTTTTGACATGACTTGCTCAATATCTTTAATCTGCAAATGAGAATTGGTAACAATAGATGTATATAAATTAAAAAAAAATTTTATTTTCTCGCCTACTTCAGGACAAATTGTCAGATAACTTGCTTCTTGTAAAATTTTAATTTTATGCTCCAATTTATCTTCAGAAATAGCACTTTTAAATTTAACAAAAAATAAAGTCATATCAAAATGGCCGAGAACTAATACTTCTTTGAGCAGTTGAACTAGATTTATTATTTCTTCTGAAGGTTGACCTCTTAAGCCGAGCTTGGCAGACATCATTTTATAGTATTGATCTAAAAAATTTTGTTCAAAATTCGCCAAATAATTCTCAAAAATATTTTGAGCATTAACCAGTCCAGATAAAGCAGTGGCAAGTCTTTGCAAATTCCAAAAAAGGATTGAAGGCTGCTTTATAAAGGCATAACGCCTGCCGGGTAAATCGGTGGTATTCGGTGTGAAATCTTCTTGATACTGATCCATCATGGAAAATGGCCCATAATCAATGGTCAATCCCAAAATGGACATATTGTCGGTATTCATCACTCCATGGACAAATCCCACTCTCAGCCACTCAATCACCATCAAAAGGGAATGTTCACAAACTTCTTTAAAAAATAAAAAAACCTTTGATTCAAAGTTATCACCATAAATCTGAGGATAAAAACGATCAATCGTCCACATCGTTAATTTTTTTAAATTTTCAATTTCTCCTTTGGCAAATAGAATTTCAAAATTTCCAAACCTCAAGAAGCTAGGAGCAATGCGAGTTACGATGGCACCTGGTTCGTATTCTGGCCTGCCATTATAAAACATATCACGAACAACATCGTCACCAGTTGTCACTAAACACAGTGCTCTGGTTGTTGGGACATTTAAATAAAACATCGCCTCGCTCATAACGAATTCTCGAAGCGATGAACGAAGCACCGCCCGTCCATCGCCCCGCCTCGAATAGGGAGTAACCCCCGCTCCTTTTAGTTGAATTTCATAAATCTTTTTTTCCGCCAAATGAATTTCCCCAAGAGTTATTGCCCGGCCGTCGCCTAACTGCCCGGCCCAATGTCCAAATTGATGGCCGCCGTAGCGAGCACTATAGGGAATCATAGAAGGATTGAGATTGTTGCCAGCAAAAAGTCCAAGCTCTTGGGGATTTTTGGGAAAGGGCATTCCTAATTCTGAGGCGAGATCTGACGACCACGCTAGAAGCACAGGCCCCGATACTGGAGTGGGATTAATTTTGGCATATAAAACACCCAGTGTTTCCCGAGAAGAAGAATCCAAAGAATGATCTCCTAAAAAACTCTCCACAAATATATTTTTAAATTTTATTTCAAGTATATTTTGCATATTCATACTCGTCACGTTTGAATTTTCCGCTATGGAAAACTCAGTATTAAGAGTGGCACACCCGCAGCGGTTTGCCTGAAAAAAAGCGGCCCAAAGACTGCTTCATAAAAAATAATGATGTCCCTAGAGAGACTCAATGTTAAAGCTAAAGAAACATTTGAAATTTTTACAAATCAAAAATGCTGGTTTTATTTAAGTCTGCGAAGTACAAAATTGAGGATCCCGCCGTTTTTAAAATAATTTAATTCATCAGCAGTATCAATTCTGCAATTTAATGTTGTTTTCGCCACTGACCCATCTGCTTTTTTAAATTCCACTTCCACTTTCATTTTAGGAGCGAGCTTTCCGACAGGTTTTAGTGTGACAAACTCTGAACCATCAAGACCCAAAGTTTTACGAGTCACTCCGCTTTCAAAAACCAGAGGCATAACACCCATCCCTATTAAATTAGATCGGTGAATCCGCTCAAAACTTTCAGTAATAACTGCTTTCACGCCCAATAAATT
>JAHEZZ010000150.1 GCA_023250815.1 Bdellovibrionales bacterium | reverse complement strand
TAGAGGGATTGCCACAAGGTTCGATAAATTGAAGAGGAATTATGTGGGAACATTGGCCATGGCCTGTACTTATCTATGGTTAAAGCTATGATGCGCGGCCATCAAACGGCAACACGCCCTAAATTAACGAAAACTTTTTAATACACTCATACGCATGTGCGTAAGTGATACTAGTGATTTTGGCAAGGAAGTAGATAGATTGTTTGCCATGGATTTCAATTGCCGCTCGAAGATCGGCAATTGCTATCGTGTATCCTTGTGTTCGATGCCTTATTTCAGAGCAGTTCTTTCCGATAAAAGAATGTGAATGAATATAATGATCTGTTTCTGCTACCGAAAAAAATGGAGCAATAATATTGAATTTTTCAAAGTTCTTATCTTGTTCTCTGGGATTTTTTAAAAATGAATAGAGAGGGACTCCAGTGTCTTTTTTTGTAAATTTTTTAAGTGAAGCAAAGTCACCACTCTTTGGAAATTTATTGTCGATACCGGATAGAATGGCACCGAGAATACTTGGATCATACGGGTATTTATTTTTGACCAACTTAATGATTTTATGTGGAGAAAAAAAGCGGCCATATCTCATAAGCCAACACCAGAGGGCCTCGTTGACACGAGAATCTTCATTGCGGAATCTGATTGTTACATCAAGGAGAAATTGCTCCAAGTTAATAAATTGTCTTTGAGTTGACGGTGTAGCAGAAATTCGTGAGCCAAGCAGATGAAAAGTTGTCAGAAAATTATCGTCGGAGGGCATCGGTGATCTCCTGACGAATTGCTTTTAATTCAGCACTAAGTGTACTCAGGAATTTTCTCGGAAGATTCTTCCCATAATTTTTTAAGACAAAATCGATGCCATAATCCAACTCGCTTTCGGTTGGCAGAATGGCGATGATATCCGCAAAATCTCGAATGGTTATTTCTTTTCGAGTGTAGTAAGCGCCAATTTTTAGAGCAATCAAATCCTCTTTTGAGAGGGTGTAAATAGCAATATGAGAAAATCCTTTTTCACGAGAAAGTCTAAGCTGATAGTTTTCAGGTAATATTATAGATGTAGCGGCAAAATCAAACCAGTTAGGTGAATCAGTTTCTGTCCCAATTTCTTGTATTTTGTTGATGATCTCGTCGTCAACAATTTCATTAATATTATCGATATCTTCAGTATATCTATTTTCTATTCCTCTCAAATAAAGGGCGTAGCCGCCAATCAAGTGCAGGGTGATTTTTTTTTCATGCGAAACCAACCACTCGTTTAGCGTTATAAGATTTTTTATAAGTTGATTGTTCACATCTACCTCTACAATGGTAATATATCACTAATAGTATATATATCAATAGCATGCATTTTGACCAGATTTTAGCTGGTTATAATAATATATCGGTCACTTTTATTTTCTGTCGTCGCCAATTGCCTCAACCGGACAACATTTTAGGGCCTCGTAATCGAGCTAAGGATAAGTCATATATAGCGCTATATTAATAGTAAGTGGCCTAGGTTTATTCAATTAAAATTCGGTATCATTGCCAAACTGGCGAAGGAGATAGATTCGGATTTCCCCCCCTCATCTTTTTTCCCTACCCTGAACATGCCCTCATCCGTCTTACTCTTTATCCTCTTTTAAAACTCCCAAATCTTCACGGATTTGTTTAAAAATTTCTAGGCCTCCCCCTGGCCTAGGTCTAGAAATCGCACTTCTCTCAAAATCAGTTAAAAGCCCATCTAATAACTCTCTTCCATCTTTGCTTTTGGAGGCCTACTGTGGAGTTTTTCCACCTAAGGCGGGAATTTGTCCATTAACCCAGCTTGACCAGTGGTCTCTCATCATTTCTTTAATTTTTTCCTGAACTTCTTGAATATGCACATTCAAACTCCCGAGTTAAATAATTGATTTAGAAAAGACTTACAGAGCGATCACTGTCTGTCAAAGAAAGCTGAAGGCGAATAAGACCTTAGATCTGATGGTTATGAAAGAGGTCTATTTAAATTGAATCGGGAATTTGCCACGCTTCCATGATGTCATCTTTATCAGTTCCAATTTCAGGAATAATACCAAGACTTTTAATATAATTAATTTCTGAGGTGGACATACCGGGATTATTTTTTAAATCCATTTTTTTTAATTTTTTATTTCCGGCAAAAGTGCCTTCAGTAAAGTGAGTTAATTCATCAGTATCAAAATCAATGTCTTCTAAATTACTAAGGCAGGAAAGAAGATTAGTTTCAATTGTTCCACCTTTAAAGGGACGATTTGAATCAAGGTCCATAGTCTTTAGAGATGGAAGGCCGTAAACGCCATTTTTACAAAAAGTATCTGGCCTTAAATAACTGATACGAGTATGTGAAAGTTCAATATTAGAAACAGATTTAAGATCACTAAAGGCCCCTGGTTCAACAGTTTCAAGATAGGTGTACTCAAAAACCACTGAAGTTGCATTAAAAAGCCCTTTTAAATCACCTAGCGCAAGATTGCGAATTGATTTAACTGGTTTGGGCCCTGTACCCTCTACATAAAATTCAAAAATTTTGGCCAGATCAACAGGAGTCACATCAGCGCAAGATTTTTGACCTGTTATTTTTAAAATTTGAGCAACCACAGCTTGATTTCGGCCACACACTTTTGCACTGTCACTGATAAATGAAAGCTGGTTTACATATTGATTGAGCAATTTTGCAGTCAAATTATCGCAAGATCTCCCGCTTTTTAAAACTAAATTTTTTAAGGATAAAACAGCATTACAAACAGCGCTTGGAGCAACATCTACTGCAAATGAATTAATTGCAAAAAGTGACATCAAAAGAGGCAAAGCGTATTTCATAAAAACTCCACAAAGGTTTATCAAGAATAACGCATGGTACCAACTGTTTAATATTTAAATAGTAGTCGGGTAAATATTTCTTTTTAAAATCGATAAAAACAAATTATTTTAAACTGTTAGGCGTCAGATAACTCGATCATTACCACCGTCTATGGCAATTTGTAGGCCGGTGGATTTTAAAAAGCTAGACCCAGAAAGAGCGACAATCATAGAGGCCACATCTTCAGAAGTAATCTCTGTTTTAAGCAAGTTCTTCTTTTTGTATTCATGAACGGTCATATGATAGCTGGCGGCGCGATTTTTAATTACCTCTTCACTCCAAAGGGCAGTATCAAAAACAGCATCAGGATGCAAAGTAGTAACTCTAATGCCAAATGGCGCCAGCTCCAAGGCGGCAACACGAGCAAGTTGAGTCAGCCCTGCCTTAGAAACAGAATAGTGAGAAGCAGAAGGCCCTGGGGCATTCACATTTTTTGAGCCCATAAAAATAACTTGAGAGTTAATTCCCTCTTTTAAATAGGGAATACACTCCCTTAGAATTTTTTGATGGGAAGTGAGATTAAGTTCCAGTGTTTGGCCCCAAAGCTGGTCGCTCATATTTTCGATTGCCGTTGATGGGGGAAAATTTCCAGCATTAGAAACCAACAGGTCAATGCCTCCAAAATGAAGTACGGCCAGTGCCAGTGCTGCTTTAATTTGCACAGTATCAGTAACGTCGCTGACTAATCCCAAATAACTTCGAGAGGAAGCTAGATCTAGAACCTTAGAAGATAAATCCATTCCAACGACTGCCATACCTTCTTTAAGTAGGGATTGAGCGGTCGCTCTTCCAATGCCACTAGCTGCACCAGTGACGAGGGCCACTTTGCCCAAGAAAGGTTTTGTACTGCCCATTTTTTTTAGCTTGGCCTGCTCCAACTCCCAATATTCAACATCAAAAATATCTTTATCGGAGAGGGCCGACCAACCACCAAGTCCTTCGCTCCAACCAATAGATTTTAAAGTATGAAGAATAATATCTTCCACTACTTTTAAAGATTGAGACGAAGAAGCAAAATATAAAGTGCCAATCTCGGGAATCAAAGCGTACCTTGGAGCGCTGTCGAGAATAGTGAGTCCCGGAGATTTATTTTTTTCAAAGTAGCTGCAATAATTTTCAGAATATTTTTGTAACCAATCGGCCCCCTTAACAACTGCTCCTACCCTTTTTGTATGAATCACATGGTCAGGAGTCAGCGGGCCTTTTTCAACTAAAGAAGAATCACTCAAAAAAATATTTTTAAAACTGGCGAGCATCGGACGCTTCGCTAGAAGGGAGCACTCTTTTCGAATTTTCGCCAAATCTAAAGAGTTAATCTTAGAGGACGAAACAGCAACTGGCCTTTTAAAAATATTTTTCTTAATTAAATAATCTTCTGCTTTTGAAACGAGAGAAATCATATTTTCATAAGAAGTTTTGGCATCATTATGAAAAGTAATAATCCCGTGATGAAGTAAAATAATTCCATTATAGCGTTCCCAATTTAAATCCATCGTTGCTTGATACACTTGCTTAGCAAGAACAAATCCCGGCATAATGTAGGGAAGAATTAAAATCGAATCGCCGTAAATTTCTTTTAAAGTTTTTTCTCCATCAGGGGTATTGGAAATAGCAACGATCGCATCAGCATGAGTATGATCGACGTAATCAAATGGAATCAGAGCATGAACAATACTTTCAACTGAAGGAGTTGGAGCATTGGGATTAAGCAATGATAAACGCATTTCATTCACCATTTGCGAATCAGTCAAAGTAGAAAGCCGGGCCAATTTAAGGAGATGATCAAGACGGCAAGGAGAAAGCCCTTCGATTGGCAGAGTTTTTAAATCAAAACCACTCCCTTTGATAAAAAGAGTTCTTATTTTATCTTCAAAAATATCAGTAACAGTGTGCTTTAGAGATGTATTGCCACCGCCATGAAGAACCAAATCTTCTTCCTGTCCTAAAAGGCGTGAAGTGTAAGCTCTAAGGGCAACTGGATTGTCTAAAAAATTTTCTGCTTCACGATTATCCCATCGACTATGCATGCTCACCTCATTTCCTTATAGGCCGGCATCATAGAATTTGTAGGATGTTAAATCAATGAAGAAGTTGATCCAGTGCTGGGTTTTTGGCCTTAAGCTTTGCGCTAATTGAAAGCAACATCTCTTTTGCTTTATTCAGTTTTTCCCTATCTTTAAAACTTAAATTCTCTCTAGAAAACTCCACCACCACTTCTTCTTTTTCTGGGTGAGGCTGGCCCATTTGAGGAGCAGCAAAAATTTTGCTTACTTCCATTTTTGCCTTATCAATCATCATTTTATCTTCGAAAAGAAATTTTTTAATCTGCACCAGCACTTCGATGTCTTTGTGATCATAAAGTTTTTGGCCAGTAGAGGAAGTCAGTGGACTTATAATATCAAACTCACTCTCCCAAAATCTAAGGACATAAGGTTTTATTCCAATCAGAGAACAAATTTCATCACTTTTAAACATCGATTTTTGGGGTATTTCAAGGGGAGCAGATGGCAAATTAATTTCCGACTGATGCTCAAAATAATTCATCAAAATCCCCTCTTCAAAATATTTATTCGTCTTCATCCGGATGAACCATTTCGTCTTCATGGTCACCATCTTCAAGGTTGGACATAAAAGAACTAAGAGCGCGACTTGGCCCTTCTTTCATTGGCAGAGCTTTATTTTCGTTGCCCTTATCATCAAGGCGATGAACATATCTTGCAGTGACATCTTCTTTTAGAACTTGCGATGGTTTGAAAGTGAGAACCCGTCTAGCTGAAATTTGCATTGATTCGCCAGTTTGCGGATTTCTTCCAGTTCTGGTGGCCTTATCGCGAATAGAAAAATTTCCGAAGCCGGAAATTTTAACTTTTTCACCTTTCGCCAAAGTGTCTTTGATAATTTTAAAAATCAAATCAATTAAATTAGCGGCCTCTTTTTTAGAAAAACCGGCCTCTTTGTAAACCCTATCTACGATGTCCGCTTTGGTAAGACTCATATTCTTCCTTCCCTAGTAGAATGTCCTTATATTCATAGGTTAGCAAAAATTTACTTTTTGCGCCAAGAAAAAATATTTTTATTTAATACAAGGACCATGAATATGCGACCTTTTGATTTTATTTTTTCAAAAAACTCATAGCTGCTAACGCCAGAACTATAATCAAAATAAAAATGCCAAAAATGATGTGATTAAAATAGGCCATAGCGAGAAATGCTACCACTGACA
>JAHEZZ010000149.1 GCA_023250815.1 Bdellovibrionales bacterium | reverse complement strand
ATAGGCGAAGCGTTGGCGTTACTTCATTTATCGGTGAAAGAATTGTCTTTAAAAAAAGACTCCCTATCTCTAACGGGGGATATTTTGCCTCTTCGTTTGCCTACTTTTTGCCCTGGATGTCCTCATCGTGAGACTTTGAGTTTACTAAAAGATTTGCGAGTGAAATTAAAAGACCGAGGTATTGATCTCATTTCTCATGGAGATGTCGGATGTTATTCTCTTTCATTTTTGCCGCCTTTTAAAGAAATGCACAATCTCTCAGCGATGGGCCAAGGAGGAGCGCTAGGTGCTGGCCTGGATATTTTTTCCGATCATAAAAAAAATCCCTCAGTGGTTTTGATGGGGGACTCTACTTTTTTTCATTCGGGTCTTACTGATATTTCCAATTCTGTGCAACTTAATCACAGTATCACTTATATTCTTTTAGATAATGACAACACCGCTATGACGGGGCATCAAATGACTCCGCGGACAGGTGAATCAGTTGAGGGAATAGCTCGCCCCAAGCAAAGTATTGCCAGTGTCGCTAAGGCCTTGGGGGTAAAAAAAGTTTTAGAAGTGAATCCCTCAGATCGTTATTTTTATCAAAATCTTTTGAATGAAATTATTTTAGAAGAGGGAGTAAAGGTTGTTGTTTCAAATAAAGAGTGTGCACTGACTTTTGGTGCACGTGTTAAAAATAAAGAACGAGAAATTTTTAATAGCGGGGAGAGTGTCCCTGTTAAAACTTTTTTTCAAATTAATACTTCGGCCTGCGAAGATTGCCGAGAATGTGTTGAGATGACTGGTTGCCCGGGACTAACTCGATCTTTTGATGCTTATGGGACAAAAGTAATGATTGATCCACAAATTTGTGTGGGAGATAGTTATTGCACTAAACTTAAGGCCTGCCCTAGTTTTGAACGCATTGATGTTTTTAATTACCATCCAGAAAAAAATATTATTCAAGTGATTAAGGCGGATAATAACCTTCCTCTTCCTCAATTTAAATATACTCTAGATTCAATTGCCCATGGGCAGATTTGGCGGGTGGTGATTACTGGAGTTGGAGGATCTGGAGTTACCACCATTTCTAAAATTTTAGCGAACGCTGCTTTAAAGATGGGTGGCCATCGAGATCTTGATTTTAAATTTGTCGATCAAAAAGGACTGGCCCAAAGAAATGGCAACGTGACTTCTCATCTGGCCATTTTTAAGAAAGGCCGTTCGGCCACCCCCACATCTCAAATGGCCGGTGCCGATTTAGTTTGCTCGCCAGATTTATTAGATGGATTGCGATTAGCTCATCTCTGTCAAGGAGATGGCGAAATGATTTTAGGTGATGAATTGCAGTGGCCACTTACCGTTCTTCTTGATTACAACGAAGATAAAAAAAATTTAACTCGTCAAGATTTACTGGATAAGGCGAAAGAGAAAAAAGCAAAAACCTTTGCGGTGAGAAAGGCGGTTGAAGAAAAAATCGGCAAAGCGGTTTATCAATCAATTGCTATCTTGGGTGTCGCTTTTCAGCGTGGGCTTATTCCTTTCTCCCTTGATGACATCTTGGATTCTATAAAAATATCTGTGCCGAAGTTAGAAATTGAAAATAATGTACTGGCCTTTAATTTAGGAAGAGGATTGGCGATTACCACTCTCGCCGCAGAAGTCAATCATCAAGATCAAGTCTCCTCTTGGTGGGAGTCACTAGAAGATTCGAGAGGGCCTTTTGAGTTGTTTGAGGCAAAATCCTATCTTGCTTTTTTTCATTTTCTCGAAGAAGAATTTATGGCCATTGAAAAAGAAAAGTTGGCGCAATTTGTTCATGATATTTATTTATTTGACCGAGGCCAGAAGATTCCAGAACTCAAAGGGAATATTATAAGATTAAAAAATATTTACAATGTAGAATTTCATGAGTTGGCACTTCGAACATTAATAAAAACATATTTTATAAAAGATGAAGTATTTGTCGCCCATCAAATGATTTCTCCCATGAGAGAAGAAAACGATCAGATGTATTTAAAATTAGGGAAAAGTTTTAAGAAAAAATTTATTAACCGGCCTTCTTTTGATATTGGGGGGAGAAAAATTGAATTTGATTTGTCACCGAAACCTTGGATGTTAAAAATAATGCGCCATCAAAGGTGGTTGCGGGCCCTTCTAGTTTCTTGGCATTTCAAAGAACGTCATTTGCAAAATCAAATTCGAGAAAAAATTTTAAAAGGGTTTTCTTCTAATATTTATAATGAATTGGCAAAATTAGACAATATAAAAGGCTATCGCCAAATTCGTTATAATAAGGCAAAAATGAAGGGATTATATGCGTGAGTCGATTTTAGTGACTTTCATTTGTAAAGATGAAATGTACACTATAAAAAGGCAAAATAGTTTACCCGTTTTTCCCGGTTATCATTCTTTTCCTGGTGGGAAAGTTGATGATATCGATTATCAAAGTGATTGGCCTTCCAAGCACCCGCTTACTAAAAATCATCCTGCTCACTTGATAAATGCCCTTCGTAGAGAATTGATTGAAGAAATGAATGTCGATCTTGGCGACTTAATAAAGGAAGAGAAAATTCTAGAATTAAATGCCGTGGGAGTGGCGGTCACTCCAGATTTTAATCCTTATCGTTTTAAAAATTATTATTATGTTATTGCAGTTAAAGAAAAACCAATTATTAAAATTGAAGATCGTGAAATTGAGTACGGTGAGTGGAAGAAACCTAAAGATCTTTTGCAATCATATTTTGAAAATAAAATATTAATTGTTCCGCCAATGAGAAAAATGATTGAGGCGATGGATAAAGGCGAACTAAATATTCAGCATGACTTTGAGCTTTCATATGATAGGGAAAATGAAGTTCCCATGATTGAATCACTTTTTGGGGTGAAACAATTTTTACCTTTGTCTCATACTTTTCCGCCCGCCAATCGCACGAATTGTTTTTTAATTGGCGATCATAAAAAAGTTTGTATTGACCCTTCTCCTCGGGATCAGGAAGAATATAATAAACTCAAAAACTCTCTTTCTAGATTTGGTGTTGATTTCATTATGCTGACTCATCATCACCCCGATCATCATGAGTATGCGACTCAACTTGCTTTTGATTTTAAAGTTGGGATTGGACTTTCAGAAGACTCAAAAAAAAGAATCGAAGAAAAATGGGGCAGTGATTATTTTAAAAATATCGCAGTGACTATTTTACAAGAAGGCATGGTGCTTACTCGTTCCAATAAAAAAGATATTGTACTCTATGCCGTTCCTGGCCACGATGAGGGGCAATTGGCATTGGCGCCAATTGATTTGTCTTGGTTTATTGTCGGTGATTTGATTCAGTCAGTAGGCACGGTTGTTATTGGGGCCCCCGAAGGAGACATGAAAAAATATTTTTCAAGTTTACAAAAAGTTATTGATCTTAACCCTAGTTATATTATTCCTTCTCACGGGATTGCCCTGGGTGGGGTTCATCGCTTGCGAGAAACTTTACTTCATCGTTTAGATCGAGAAAAAAAAATTAAGGAATTGTTGATTGAAAATAAAAGTGAAAAAGAAATTCTGGACATCCTCTATAAAGATTTGCCGGAATACTTGCATATCTATGCTCTTAAAACTATCGCTGCCCATGTGATAAAAATAAATTCAGAAAAATAATTTATTTTCTTTTGTCGATAAGCTGCTGCACTATAAGTGGGTTTAATAAAGTAGAAGTATCGCCTAAATTAGAGAAATCATTTTCCACTATTTTTCTTAGAATTCTGCGCATGATCTTTCCTGATCTAGTTTTAGGAAGATCGGTGACGATTTGCAAACTTTCAATTTTGGCGATGGCGCCAATTTCTTTAGTGAGTAGTTGGTTAACTTCATTTAAAATGGCCAGTTCTTCATTTGGAGAAATGCTTTTTTGGGGAATACAAAAAGCGTGTAATCCTTGGCCTTTAATAGCGTGGGCGGCGCCGATCACGGCAGACTCTACGATAAATGGGTGACGATTAAGAACATCCTCAACTTCGGCAGTGCCAATACGGTGGCCAGATACATTAACGACATCATCAACTCTTCCGGTGATTCTAAAATTTCCATGGGCATCTATTTTGGCGCCATCTCCAGTAAAATAATACCCAGGATAGGCCTTAAAATAATTTTCACTATAGCGATTATGATCGCCGAATATACTGCGAGCTATTCCTGGCCATGGGTGTTTGATACATAAGTTGCCTTCAGCTTCTTGGCCTTTTTTCCAAGCTATTTCACGTCCATCGGCATCCATCAAAACTGGAAATATCCCGGGTAAGGGAAGGGTGGCGAATGTCGGAATAGAGGGAGTAATGTTGGCCAGAGCAGAAATCATTATGCCACCTGTTTCTGTTTGCCACCAGGTATCGACAATCGGGCAACGTTTTAATCCTACATGGGTATGATACCATTCCCATGCTTCTTCATTAATTGGTTCTCCTACTGATCCCAAAACTTTTAGTGAGTCGAGTTTTTTATTTTCTAACCATTTTGTTCCTTGTGCTTGTAGAGCGCGAATAGCTGTCGGAGCGGTATAAAAATGAGTGACACCCAGGCGATCAATTTCTTCCCAAAAACGGGCCGGAGTGGGAAAAGTAGGAATGCCTTCGAACATAACGGTGGTATGGCCAGCAAGTAGTGGCCCAAAAGTGACATAACTGTGTCCTGTGATCCAACCCAAGTCAGCAGTACACCAAAAAATATCATCTGCTGCCATTTGAAAGACGTTTGAGAAAGTATATTGGGCATAACACATATAACCAGCAGTGGTATGGACTAATCCTTTTGGGGATCCCGTAGAACCTGAAGTGTATAAAATAAAAAGCGGGTGTTCGGCATCGACGTATTCGGGAGGGCATATTGTTTGGGCCTTTTCTACTGTATCTTTCCAAAAAAAGTCTCGGCCAGAAATTAAATCAATAATACCGTCAGGGTATCTTTGATGAATGAGCACGGATTTAACAGAGGGACATTCTTTGAGGGCCTCGTCGACTACCGCTTTTAGAGGAATAATTTTATCTCCACGAAGAGAAAAATCGCTGGTGATTAAAAATTGAGATTTCGAATTATTAATTCTTCCAGCTAAACTTTGGGCAGAGAAACCGCCAAATACCACTGAAAAGGTTGCACCAATTCTGGCGGCAGCTAAAACCGAGATAAAGAGTTCGGGCACCATGCCCATATAAAGAGTTACGATATCTCCTTTTTTTACGCCTAAATTTTTCAGAGCATTTGCCGCCTGACAAACTCTATCATGAAGTTCTTGATAACTAATTTTGAGAGGTAAATCAGAAGGATTATTGGCCAAAAAAATGAGGGCGCATTTTTGCGGGTGAGTTTTAAGATGGCGATCAAGAATATTTTCGGTAATATTAAGCTCCGCTCCTGGGAACCATTTTATATCGAGTTGATTGAAATTGCCGGAAGAAATTTTATGCCAATTCTTTTTCCAAACAAAAGTTTTGGCAATTTGCTCCCAGAAAAATTCGGGGGAATTTTTTGCCAAATTGGTCATCTCGTGAAATTGGCCCAAATCTTTTATTTGCATGACATCCCCATAGTATAAAATTGTATTCAAGAGAATAGTGCAGTTTGCGGGAAAAGGGCAATGATAAAATCATGAGTTACAGCTTCTCTATTCGTATATACCCTTCGCAATTTGCTTTTCAAGCAAATCGCTGCGGGCATACCACTCGTAATACTGAGTTTTCCGTACCGGAAAACTCAAACGTGATGAGTATATTTAAATATTTGGCAAATGATACCGATAAGTTTGAAGAGAGATTTTGTCTATTAATGAGGCGACTTATGAAAAAAAATTTTGTTTTAAAAACAATTATTTTGCTATTTATATTTTTATCATTTTGGATTAAAGGCCAAAATTCGCAAGCAGGCGAAAGAGATTCTACTTACACTTATTTAACAGAATCCATCGTTCAGAGTGCCGTACTTGAGATTGGAAAAACGCTACCTGTGGCAATTTCTTCAGGAGTGGTTGGAAATGAAGCGCTAAAGGATGGACAATACGTTTTGGATTTGAGTACGGCAGAGCATTCTGGAAACCAATGTAGACCTACAAAAATTTTAGGTCCGGCATTTGATATTTTGAGTAAGGC
>JAHEZZ010000025.1 GCA_023250815.1 Bdellovibrionales bacterium | reverse complement strand
ATGAACTGCCTACTCGGAGCAGATATCGACTCCAATGCCCTTAAAACATTTGCCCATAATCACAAAAAGGCAAAAATATTTTGTGGCCCAATTGAAAATTTAGACTCAAAAAAAATCTCAATACTAACTGAAAATCGCCCCATACATGCCGTTGTAGGAGGCCCCCCCTGCCAAGGATTTTCAACCGTCGGAAGAGGAAATCCAAATGATCTTAGAAACCAACTTTTTTTGCATTTTGTAAGGATTGTACAAATTACAAAACCTTATTTTGTAATTGTAGAAAATGTCACCGGACTTTTAGCAAAAAAAAATGAAAAAATACTTCGTTCCATCCTCTTGGAATTTGAAAATCTCGGTTATATCTTAAACGTCCAAGTCATGTCCGCTCACCATTATGGAGTTGCCGAAAAAAGAAGACGAACAATTATTATTGGTTCAAGAATTAACTCTGAAATTCAATTTCCAATCCCCATTTGCGATGTTCAAAAAAACAAAAAATATGTCGCTCCACTGATGGTTGGAGATGTCATATATGATTTGTCGGATCCAAATGGAAAAACCCACAATCACGACTTGAAGTATTCTAAAATTTCAAATCCATCTGATAAAGCTCGACTTCGTTTTATTCCTGAGGGCAAGGGAATACGCTACGAGAAAGATGAAAAGGCCTACCTACCCAAAAAATTACATTTTAAAGTTGATTGGAAAAACATGCCTGAAGGTCGCTTTCGACAAACAAAATTTCAACGCCTGCATCGAAAAGAATTAGGCCCGACAATTATGACCAACAGACACAACTACTATCATCCAACAGAGGACCGCTATCTCACAGCGAGAGAAGCGGCCAAAATTCAAAGTTTTCCCAATGATTTTATTTTTATGGGGCCTATTTCTGCTCAGTGGAGACAGATTGGAAATGCCGTTCCTCCCCTGCTGGGATTTGCCCTAGGCTCAAAATTAATTGAGCTTTATGAAATTGCGAAGGCGGGAACCAAAGATAAAGATCTAAAAAACTCAACAAGATCAATAAAAAAAATAAAACTAGTCAGGGCCTTGGCCTTTAGCTACCAAAAAAAGAAAAAAGAAATAATACCGATTGCAGATTCTAGGGAAGAATATCAATAGAATTATTGGAATTATTTTTAGCGTTGATATATAAATCATAAAAGTACCCCCGTTTTTCAATTAGAGATGTCTCACTTCCTGACTCCACAATTTTACCATCTTGAAAAACCAAAAGACGATGACAGTCCTTTAGTGTTTGCAAACGGTGGGCAATCAGAAGGCATGTTCTCCCTTCCATTAATTGGCGAATTGCTTTATGAATAATCATCTCATAATGAGGATCAATGTTAGCAGTGGCCTCATCCAAAATAAGAATTGAAGGATTTCTAATCAAAATTCTGGTTAGGCCAATTAATTGTTTTTCTCCCTGGCTCAAATTAGTGCCGCCCTCAAAAATAAGATCTGAAAGTTTCATATCCTTTTTTTTCATCACTTCAAAAAGGCCTGTTTTCTCACAAGCACTTAAAATCATCTGTTCAATTTGTGAAGGCGATAACTCAACTTCATTGCTATTAAAAAGATTGTCTCTTAATGTCCCTTTAAAAATAATAACCTCTTGAGAAACAAGGCCAATATTGTTTCTTAAAGACGATCGCTGATAATCTTCAATTTTTCTTCCATCAATTAAAATTTGGCCCTCTTGGTAAGAATATAGACGAGATAATAAGGATACGGTGGTGCTTTTTCCACAACCAGTTCTACCAACCAGACCAATTCTTTCACCAGAAGCAATGGCAAATGAAATCCCTTTTAAAGCGTATCTGTATATTTTGCGATCATCGGCGGAAACTTGATTAACAACTTCAAATTTTTGTTTATAGGCCATAGAAACTTCCGAAAAGATAATATCTCCTTTGAGTTTTTCAGTCACATAGCTACCATCAACTCCAAGATCAAAACTTTCATTTGGCGCCAAAAGAAAAACCCGAAGTCTCTCTGAAGAAGTGAGCGCCTCTTGCAAAACATTCACCTCATGGGCCAAAAAAATAACTGGGCCATAAAAAATATCGTAATAACGAACAAAAACTAAAAAAAGGGCCAAAGAAAAATGTCCCTGTTCAATTAAATAACCTCCAAATCCAATAAGTATCAGAAGTGGAAAAGAACAAAAGAAAGAGGCCATCGGCCTGATAAACGAATACACCTTGTTAGCGGAAAGGTGGGCCTTCATATAACTTTCAACAGTTCTTTCAAATTCTCGAATCGACCATTTTTCAAGGCCAAAAGAGCGAATAACAGAAATGGCACTAATAAATTCCGCCAATTTAGAATTGACTGAACTATTGCCAATAGAAACTGAACGGTTTGAACGATCTACCAATGTTCTGCTTTTCCAAAGAAAATAAATTGCAGGGCCAATGGAAATAATCATCAACGAACCAAGTAAAGGCTGAGTTAAAATCATCGCTGAAGTAGCGATAAAAATAGTCACAAAAGAACTAAAGAAACGCACAAGATGTTCAGTAAAAAAGCTATCTAAATTTTCCACATCATAGGTGACTCGAGTGATAATTCGCCCTTGAGGTTGACGATCAAGATAAGAAAGCGGCAGGCCCTCAAGATGGTTAAATAATTTTTTACGCATAGAAAGCAAAGTATATGACGAGGCCCTTGCCATCACTTTTCGACCTTGCCAAACAAATAAAAAAGCAAAAAGTTCAAGCACAATATAAATCAACCCCCAAAATAAAACCTTATTTAAGTCTTTTGGTGTTAGCCCATGTTCAACTAGGGGCTTCAAAGTAAATGCAGATAAAATATGTAAAAAGGGGGTAAAAATAATCAACCCCATTCCTAAAAAATAAAGCTTTCTCTCTTCCATCGCAATTTTGAAAATGAAAGAAAAGTTTTGACTCGTGAATTTCTGGATAATTTTTTTTGAATTCTCTTTGAAAACCTGCGGCTGGCCCATTTCGCTTAAATCTTCTAATAAAAAATTTCGATCATAAAGCATCGGCCCATCGAGGGAAGGCAAATGTTCTGTATTTTTAAATCTTTTTTTCGCTTCTTTTACAATTCTTTTTATGTCCACTTATTTATCCGCTTTAAAATCCATTAAATTAATAATAGCGTTGCAATATTTTAGGGTCGACGCCCTATGGGCAACCCAAATAACTGTTGTAAGTCCCAACTCTTTATCTAAATTTAATAAAATCTGCTCTTCTGTTATGGTATCGATAGCACTTAAACAATCATCCAAAAAAAGAATTTCAGGTCTCCTAATAAGTGCCCTGGCCAAACACAGTCGCTGTTTTTGCCCGCCCGATAAATTGATACCCCACTCACCAAGTGGGGTATCAAGTCCTTTTTCCATACCTCGAATATCAAAATTTAATTCGGCCAAATTAATTGCCTTATTAATTTCAAGATCGCTAAAATTTTCGCCTAAGCAAATATTTTCCCTTAATGATTCGGCAAATAAGAAACTACCTTGAGATACCATGATTAATTTTTTTCGAAAATTTTCATGTTCATAACTCCACGTATGCTGTCCATCAATTTTTACTTCGCCTTCATAATCCCCTAATAAACCGGCAAGTATTTTTAATAACACTGTTTTACCTGTGCCTATCGGCCCAATAATTCCAATGCGATTTCCTTTATAAACTTTCAAATTAAAATTTTTAAATAAATAATGATTGCTATCTTTAAATTTAAAAGAAAGATCTTTGGCCTCAATTACAATTTGTGATTTAATATCTTTTTTAGGAACAGTAGGATGAAGCAAATGCTCCTCACTGGGGGCATTATAGACATCCGATAATCTTTTGAGCCCAATAAAACCCCGACGAATTTCAGAAATAATAATACCCAAATTATGAAGAGGTTCCTGGACTAAATATATCAATCCATGCATCGCTATAAAGTCGCCAATGCTCATTTTATTTAAATAAACATATTGAATTCCGATAATAAACAAAATGAAATTGCAGCCCAAAGAAACACTGCCCATTGCCGGAATCCATCGCAGTGTAAACAAAGTGGAACGAAAGCGATATTGGCGATAAGTTTCCGCCATGGAATACCACTCTCTTCGCCAAAACTCTTGAGTCTCAGTCATTTTTTGCAAACGAAGAGTGCTCACAACCTGTGAAGAAAAATCATTAAAATCTGAAAGTTTATTTTGTGCTTCATCATAACTTTTTGCCTCCAATTCCGAAACCCAACGCATAATAAAGGGAAGTGGAACTAGAGCAAAAAAAGCATACAAGGCGACATGTTTATTAATAATAAACATAGTAAAAAAAGACATCAACGTAAGAAATAAAAAATCGGACAGGCCAACCAAACTAAAACCAAATAAAAATCTAGCACTTCCCACATCAGAGGTGCAGGCACTCATCAATGCGCCCTTGCTCATTTTCCTATTCAGCAAATTTTCGCTGTAATAACAGGCATTGCGCCAAATTTCCTCTTTCAAAATTCCCGCACTATGGTGAGTTTGTCTGGCCAATGTAAGACGCCAAAGTGCTCGAAAAAAAGCAATCAAAAATTGTCCGACAAAGACCGCCACAAAAAGTTGAAAGATAGTCCAAGGTGTATCGGCACGAAGTCCCGGCCTTAAAAATGAAATAAATTTAAGTGATGTTGATTGATGCTTAGAAAGAATATCAATCGCCCAACCAATACTTCTAGTTAAAAAGACCTGCAAAATATTGGTGGCACAAACGGATAAAAGTCCGATAGCATACACCCACTTATTTGAGTTAAGATAACCTTTAAAAATATTTATTGGTTTTATATTTTGATTCATGAAAACTGCCTAAAACCCAACTGGGATCAGTATAACTGTAAGGGATATTTTGTGACAAATGAAAGAATTAAAATAATTTGCTTTGATTTAGGAGGAGTATTACTTGAAGTAAATTGGCAATTAACTCTAGACTATTTTAATTTAACAATTACCCCCCAAAAGGCATTGCTAGAAATTGGCCAATCACAGATATACTTTGAATATGAAAAAGGAAATATAAAGGCCGGTGAATTTGCCCAATACATTAATCAAAAATACAACTGTGAGTTATCGACTGAAGAATTCAAGCTTGGCTGGAATAAATGTCTCACAGGTGCCATTAATGGTACTGCCGAGATTATTGATTCTATTCCTCATCATTACAAAATTTTTGCTTTATCTAATACCAATCAAGAGCATTACGATTATTATCGTCACTTTTCTTTTTTTAAAAAATTTAAAAAAATTATTGCCAGCCAGCATTTGGGACTCAGAAAACCTGATCCGCTGATTTATCAAAAAGCAATTGAACTCATCAATCATCCCCCTCAAGAGATTCTTTATTTTGATGACTTAATTGAAAATGTCGAGGGTGCCGAGAAGGCCTTTATGAATGCCCTTCACATTAAAGATCCTATTAAAGATCTTACTGCTGGTCTAAAAAAATTCGGAGTGATTTAATTTTTATAATTTCTAGTGACCGTGCGATTGTATACCATTTCGGCAAATTGCAAAGCATTAACACCATCGATGCTGATAGAGGCTGTTGGAGCTAATAAAAAAGTGTGCATATAAGTTTTAGGTATCCAAGCAAAACAATTCTGATGGCCCTCAGATTGCCGGTATAGGCCCTGCTCAGAAAGTATTAGTTTTTCATGCTCCAACGGAGAAATCCCTCCAAAACCGGCACTCATAATAACATCTCGAGTTCCTTGCATTAAAGCAATTTGCCAATTTGATAAATGATCGCAAACGTTGCCAATTTTTGCCGCTAAATTTCCCGTTCTCACATCGATGGTGATGCCCATATTATAAAAAGCAGCAGAAAAGTCACCGATCATCGGAGCTCGAAATTTTTCCCAAAATTGATCGCCAAAATGCAATCCTGGAGAATCGGCGATCAAGGTTCGTTTGGCATCTTTTTGTAAATACTTATCAAGATTTTTAGCGTGAGCAAGGGCGCCCACGGCGCCGGCACTTGCACCATATAAAATAACATCGTCAAATTGTGCAAATGATATTATTTTTTTCTGAGATAAATATTCCAAGCTTTTTAAAAAATTAGTGTAACCAGTATGATGGACTTTTACTCCCAGAGAATATTCTTCAATATGAGCTCCGGCATGAACATCTCCAGTGCAATAGGGAAGATAGAGATAACTGGCATCATAAACAAATGAGGCGGATTCTAAGGGCAAGGAGAATTGTCCATAGATCGGAAACTTGGGTATGGGATAGGCCCAAGCGGTAATTGTTGGGCCATAACAAGTCATTGCCGACCAACAAACTCCTCCACCCATTAATTCTATAGTTAACTTTTTAGAAGACTGGGCATCATAAAAAACATCATAAGGTGAACCATTGCCGCAAAAAGCACCTGGAATAGTAATTTTTTTCCAATTCCTAAAAATCTCGGCATGAGAATTTGCGCAAAAAATTAAAACCATGCTGCATAAAACTATTTTACTCATCGCAAAGCTGAATTTCCTCATATTATTTCCCAGTTAATTTTTTAATAAAATGATGCCATTCACTTGACGGGCCGACAAGATAATGTTTTTTCTCACTCATGATGACAAAAAAACTTCGAGTCCTTATTTCTCACTCCCATGACCCTTATTTTAATTTGGCCTGTGAGGATTGGATTTTTCGAGATTTAAATCCCGATACTAGAATTCTTTTTATTTGGCGAAATCAACCAACTGTGGTGATTGGGCGCTTTCAAAATCCTTGGGCGGAATGCAATTTAGCAAAAATGAATGAAGACAATATTTTATTAGTGAGAAGACAGAGTGGCGGCGGGGCAGTTTTTCAAGATTTGGGAAATACCAATTTCACCTTTATGTCGGGAAAAAATTTATATAAAAAAGAAGACAATAATCAAATCCTAATTTCTGCCTTAAAAAAAATGGGCATTAACGCTTTGGCCTCTGGCCGGAATGATTTAGTTATTGAAAAAGAAGACGGCCCAAGAAAAATTTCTGGTAGCGCTTTTAAAGAGAATATCGATCGCTCTTTTCATCATGGAACAATGTTAATCAATGTCGATTTAAATAAATTGGCCAGTTATCTTAGTCCCAGCAAAAAGAAACTGCAGGCAAAAGGTATTCAATCAGTAAGATCTCGGGTGGCCAATTTAACTGAACTTAATCAAAACATTTCCCATGATTTACTAGAAAACAATTTAATTGATGAATTTTTTAAATTCTATCAAAGTGAAGGGCCAATTGATAAGTTAGATTTTATGGGCAATGAAAAAATGGAACTGGAATACCAACCACTCCACCGTTATTATCATCATTTAAAATCATATGAATGGAGACTTGGAGAGACTCCTGAGTTTTCTCACAGCATGGAAGAGCGCTTTTCATTTGGCGAATTCAACCTGCTTTTTTTAGTACAAAAAGGTATCATTTTAAAATGCACTATCTATTCCGATACCCTTCACCCTGAGATGGTAGAAATAATGAGCAAAAAGCTAGAAGGCCGCTCCTACTCTGGGCAAGGACTGACCCAGGCCTTTCATTTTATAAAAAAAGATTTGCCTATGTATCTTTCTGAACTTTTAGAAATCGAAGATTGGGTATTACTCCAAATAGAAGGTCAGGGTCTGGAGTGATAAATAAATTAAAAATAAAAAATGAACTGATTGAAATTGCGCAAAAACAGTTTAACAGCGCTCGTCAAGACAGTGAAATTGAAGAATTGAAACTGGAATTACAAATACTAAAAGACTTACCTGATCAGCTCCCTCAAAATCAGCGAGAAGTTGTAATCGGCGCCCTCGTTTATATTTTATTTAATCAGCAAAAAAAATATTATTATATCGCGCCCACAGCAGGAGGGACAATGCTTAGAATTGACCATCAAGTAGTCTTGGTCATTTCTGTATTTTCTCCTATCGGAAATGCCATTTTAGGACTTGCGGTAGGCGATTTTTTTGAAATCGGAGAAAGGGAAAAAAAACGACAGTATCAAATCTTAGAAATATCTTAATTCTCTTTCACTCGATCAACTTCTACGGTGCCAGAGTCTACTTTGTCTAAACGATCTCTGAGATCTGAAATAAGTTCTTCCGTCTCTTCTTTTGCCGCTAAAGCACCCAATTCATTATCCTCTCTATCATCATCCACCGGAATACTTATTTCTCGTTTGGCAATTGTTAAAAAATCTTGATAGTCGTCAAGCTGCGATTGTTCGAAAGGCAATGGGGTTGAAATCTCACCGAGATAACGTTCACTGCTTAAGTGTCCCGTGAGTAAAAGTTTTCGCAATGTCCGCTGCACACTTTTCCGAGCATAACCCGATAATTTTTGCATGCGATAAGATTGAGAGTATTTTTTGGGGTTAGGTAAAAGCATTGCCAAAAATGCCGCCTCTTTGGGATTTAGATAGGCCGCATTTTTTTTAAAATAAAATTTGGCGGCCTTGCCAATTCCATAAAGTCCAGGGCCAAACTCAATTATGTTGAGATAATGCTCCATGATTGTCGATTTTTTCAGAACCTTATTCATATAAACGGCATAAATAAATTCCAGCCCCTTTCTAGTTAAATTTCGATCTCTAGAAAGAAACAAATTTTTTGCCAACTGTTGATTAATAGTACTCGCCCCTCTTAATTTTTTTTTCTGAGTAACCGCTTCTTTAAGTGCTAATCTCATTGCTTCAAGATCATAACCGGGGTGTTTATAAAAATATGAATCTTCGGAAACCACGAAGGCCTGAGGCACATATTTAGGCATATGCCTTAAAGACACCCAATCAAGTGGCCTTTTATTGGTCTGGATATAATCAACTAAATAATCTGTTTCCTCTTTTTTATTCTTATTGCCATTAATGTTGTCTATTTTTTTAATTTCAATAGCAAAAAACTGCCTATCCATTTTCTGAATCTGCGAGAACACTATATAGAATGTTTTGTACCAAAATAGACTTAAGAACAGCGCTAATACTGACCAAAAAAGAAAAGACCATTTCTGTGGTAGCAATACCTTTTTCATAATAAAACTTAGAATAGGTTTTACTTTATTCATCATATAAAGAAATGTCTCTAAAATTAGTTGAAGTCTTTTAGAGAACAGTTCACCTTAAGTCCAGGTACTGTGTAGACATTCATGGGTTTTACACGAATTTGTAAAATATTATTCTGAGTTAATATTTCGAAGCTTGCATTTCCCTCTTTTAAGTCTTGAAATTTAAGACCCTTTAGTTCATTTTGAAAGAACTGCAAATCCTGCCATTTTATTTCTCCTATTGAGTAATTTTTATGACTCTTTTGATAATGACAAATAACTTGAGAAAGATGGGGATCAAGAAGCCCACAAAGAGGCAATAAATTGGCGCAAAAAAGTTCAAAGTCCTCATTCGCCATAGATTTAAAATGGAAAAAAATTACTTTCACCACACAGTGATAAAATTGCAAAATTATTTTTTGAAATTCAGCAGGAACTTCACCCGGAAGCTCGGAATACTTATTTTTAAACTCAGTTGAAAAACCCACTCCATCATAGGCAATGCCCGCCAGTTGATGTAACTTATATGCCATATGTGAGAATGATTCTTCGACAACTTGATTAAGTTCCTTTTGAGCAACCTGTGCTCCCAAAAAAGGCGCAAAATATTTGCCAAGAAATGTTTTTACGCCTCCACTTTTGGTATTTACAAAAGAATTTTTTTTACAAAATTTCAAACTTAACGGATAGGAACGATGGGAATCAAGAAGAAGAATATCACATTCACTTTTTACCCGATTATTAGGCCCATAATCAGAACGCAATTTCCCTTCTAAAATCACCTCTTCAAAAGATCTCTTTTGCAAATTATTTTTTATCATTTCAGATGTCGAATGAGCGGCGGTATTTAAAAAGTTATAAAGTGCAATATCGTGAAACCTGAGGGCCTCTTGGGCCTGATGTAATCTCACCAGAAAATGAGGAGGAATTTGCAAATAGAATTGATCAATTTTATTTTCATCTAGGCAGTTTTTTGCGACCAAATATTCAAAAAGCAAACCCTTATATTCATTAATATAGGCCTCTTTCTGAGAGGAGCTTAGATTCTCCGATAGTGCTTCAAATTGAACATTCATTTTTGCAGCGTTTAAGATTAGTTCTAGATTATAGCAATCACAATATATCAAATTAAAAGATTGGCAAGTGACCGTGCTTTGTTTAGTATTCTTATGATTCAAAATATAATCGAGCAGGGGATTTCATGCGGAACTTTCCGACAGTTCTGGAGAACATCAGCGACTTAAACTTCGATCAATTACAATCTCTTATTCTTTTGTCCAAAAAATTTAAAAATGGCGATATACCTTTAGGCCACATTGAAATGAGCACTGGCGAATCTCCTATTATTGCCACGTCCTTTTTAGAAACATCTACTCGAACAAAACACTCATTCGCCATTGCTATAAAAAGATTAGGAGCAATGTATATTGATTTTAATGCTGAGGCCTCAAGTTTAAAAAAAGGTGAAAGTTTAGAGGAAACTCTTTTAACTTTATCCCACCAAGGTGTGGGCATGTGTATAATTAGAACCAGTGTCTCACATCAGCTTGCCGAATTTAAGGCCAATCCCCCTCTCAAAATAATCAATGGAGGAGACGGGGTAAATGAACACCCTACCCAAGCACTTCTTGATCTTTTTACTATTTTAGAATGTAAACACGGCCCTAAAAATAAAACGATTGCCATTATCGGCGACTGTATTCACTCTCGAGTTGGGCACTCTCTTTGCTCTCTTCTGCCTCAGTTTGGAATGAAAGTTATTCTCTGTGGGCCAGAAGAATTTCTGCCAAAAAATATTCCCAATAATATTGAAGTAACGAATAAATTAGAAGAGGCCATTTTAAAAAGCGATATCCTCTATCTTTTGCGTATTCAAAAGGAAAGACATCAGAGCAAATCTCTTCCAAGTGATGAAGAGTATCATCAGCAATATGGAATCAATTTAGAAAAATTAAAAAGGTTTTCAAAACTGTTGCCAATCTACCACCCAGGGCCTGCCAATATTGGAGTGGAGATTTCAATGGAGGCGCTTAAATCTCCTTATTATTTTGGCTATGAACAGGTGAAGAATTCTATATTTATGAGGATGGCAATTATAAAATCAATGTTTCACTCTTAAATTAAGGCCCATTAAAGGGCCTTTTTTTTGATCTAAAACAAAAGGATTAGAAAATGATAAAAGATCAAAGTAAAACTCCTTCAACTCTCGCTCCACAAAAAAGGTGGCCCAAAAAAGAAAATATTTATTTGCATTTTGAAGATGGAACCATTTTTAAAGGTTATGTTAATTATACAAGGGCCGAATTTAAACAGAAATTTGGCCAAATGATCTGGGGAGAAGCGGCCTTCACCACTGGCATGACTGGATTTCAAGAAACTTGCACTGACCCTTCTTTTTTAGGCCAACATATTATTTTTTCCACCGCTCATATTGGAAATTATAATCCCGCTGCCCAATCCATGCAGTCAAAAAAAATTCATGCGACCAGTATTATCGCCAGAAATATTTCGAAAAATAGTTTCTGGACTGATTGTCACGTCCCACTGATTACGGGAATTGATACTAGAGGTTTAGTCAAATACTTAACCAGCAAAAGATGTTCCCATAAAAGTGCTCTCTCTTTTGAAAAACTCCCCCTGCCAAAAAGTTTTTTTACAGAGGCCAAACTGACTTGCAATGATTTACAAAAAGTTTCTAGCAAAGAAGTGCTGACAATAATTCCAGGAGAACGGCCGATTGCCATTATTGATTATGGGATTAAAAATGAAATTATTTTAAAATTAAAAAAGTTAGGATTACCACTTAAAATTTTTCCCCATGATACTAAAGCATCGGATCTTTTTAAACTCAACCCCAGAATGATTTTCCTATCAAACGGGCCAGGTGACCCAAGAGAATACATCAATGAAATAAAAGAAGTGACAGAACTCCTAAAAAGCAACATCCCCATTCGCGCCATTTGTTTAGGCCACCAACTCATCACCTTAGGACTTGGGGCAAAAATTTTAAAACTACCTTTTGGACAAAGAGGAACAAATCACCCAGTTTTAGATTTAGTTAGCGGGGAAATTTTAATAACTTCACAAAACCACGGTTATGCCACGGATGAAGAATCATTTAATCTTATTGCTCAAAAAAATACGGCAAATAGAGAATTTACCGTATGGCATAGATCACTTTTTGATCGATCAATTGAAGGCCTTACCTCCCTAGATCATCAAATTAAATCAGTGCAATTTCACCCTGAGGCGGCCCCGGGCCCAAGTGATGCTGCTAGTTTCTTTTTAGAAATTGGAAAATTTTTAGCAGGCACCAAATCCCTCCCCATAAAATGTGAAGCTTTGTTTCCCTTTATCGATCTCAAAAAAGAAGTTAAAAAACATATCCCTTACAAAAAAATTTTAATGATTGGTTCAGGGCCAATTAAAATTGGCCAGGCAAGTGAATTTGATTATTCTGGAACACAAGCACTGAAAGCTTTGCGCTCTATTGGATTAGACGTTGTACTCATTAACTCCAATCCCGCTACCATTATGACCGATGCTGAAATGGCGACCAAAACTTATATTGAACCAATCACCAAAGAGACTGTTAAAAAAATTATTGAAATTGAAAAAGTCGATTCAATACTTTCCACCATGGGCGGACAAACAGCGCTCAATCTGTGTGTTGAGCTAGAAAAAGAAAATTATCTCAGCAAAAAAGGAGTCGCACTACTCGGAGCAAAAGTTGAAACCATCAATAAAACGGAAGACCGCGATTTATTCGCCAAAGAAATGGAAATTTTAGGATACAAAGCGGGAAAACGTTTTCGTGCCCACAATGAGAATGAAGTTATAAGCATGGCCAACCAATCAGTGGGCTACCCCTTAATCATTCGCCGAGACTTCGCTCTTGGAGGCCATGGAGCGGCACTCATCTACAGTCAAGAAGAACTAAAAGAAGTGCTGACCACTGATTTAAAATTTCCCATTACCATGGAAAAATCTCTGGTTGGACAAAAAGAAATTGAATTAGAAGTCATGGTCGATTCAGAAAAAAATGCAGTCATTATTTGTTCTATCGAAAATGTCGACCCCTGTGGAGTGCATACCGGTGATTCTATCACCGTTGCTCCTGCACAAACCATCTCGGATATTTGTTACCAAGAACTTCGATCTATGACTTTAAAAATTGCCAAACATATGGGAGTCGTCGCCGGTGGGGCCAACGTACAATTTGCCATCAACCCGCAAGATGAAGGCGATATTACAGTAATTGAAATGAACCCGCGAGTATCGAGATCCTCCGCTTTAGCGAGTAAGGCCACGGGCTATCCGATTGCCAAAATTTCAGCTCTGCTTGCGGTAGGATATACTTTAAAAGAAATTTTAAACGACATCACGAAAGCTTCACCTGTGGCCTTTGAACCTTCCCTTGACTATGTCGCTGTTAAAATTCCTATCTTTCCTTTTAATAAATTCCCCACATCATCGCGCATATTAGGGCCACAAATGAGGTCAGTAGGTGAAGTTCTGTCACTTGGGGGGAGCTTTGTTGAGGCCTTTATGAAGGCCCTTAGATCACTTGAATTAGGGCTAGAAATACCCACCCTCGGCCAACTTAATACAACTCCCCTACTGCCTGATCTTGAGTACTTTAAATTGCGCCTAAAATCCCCTCAAGAATTATCTTTGCTCACTTGCCTTGATGCTCTTAGAAAAGGACTTAGTGTTCAAGAGATTGCCCAAATAAGTGCGATTACACCGTGGTTTATTGAACAGGTTGAACAAATCAAAGATGCTGAAATCGAAATTAAAAATGAAAATACTTTTTATAATAATCCGGAACAATTTTATTTTTATAAAAGTTTAGGAATGTCAGACAAATACTTGGCCCTTTTAAAATCTCACAAGCAAGAAGATGTTTTTAAATTTCGCATGGAAAATAAAATTTTCCCAGTGTTTAAAGCGGTTGATACTTGTTCGGGAGAATTTGATGCCGTCACCCCCTACTTCTACTCAACTTATGGAGAATCTCATTTCCAAAATGACGGCCAAGCACTACCGCCAGATCGACAATCAATTATTGTTTTAGGTTCAGGCCCTAATCGCATTGGACAGGGAATTGAATTTGACTATTCTTGTGTTAAGGCCTGCATGCGTCTAAGAGAAAATAAATATAATGCAATCATGTGTAATTCCAACCCGGAAACAGTCTCTACAGATTACGATACTTCAAATCGACTTTATCTCACAGCTCTCTATTCTGAAGACCTCACTGATATTTTTGCCCACGAAAATCCTTTTGGCATCATTGCCTGTTTTTCCGGACAAACAGGAATAAAAATTAGAGGGCTATTAGAAAAAGGTTTCCGAAAAAGTTTTTACTCCTGGAATTTTTTGGGATCATCAATGGAGACCATCGACAAAACAGAAGATCGAAAACTCTTTTCACAAATTCTTGAAGGTTCAGGCCTATCGTTTACAAAATCCATGGAGGCCCACGGGTATAAACAATTAATTAATTCCATGATTGAAATTGGCCCTCCAGTTATTATCCGCCCAAGTTATGTGATTGGCGGTGAATCGATGTACATATTTAATTCTCCCGACGATGTTGAGCAACTTCCGATAGAACTTAGAAATTATTTAAAAAACAGCGATCTGACATTTTTGGTGGAAACCTATTTAGAAAAGGCAATTGAATACGATGCCGATTTAATCCGTGATAAAGATGGCAATTGCATTTTTGCGGTTTGTGAGCACATCGAGTTTGCCGGAGTTCATTCCGGCGATTCTGGGATGATTACCCCACCAGTAAAACTTTCAAGTGAAATGTATAAAAAGATGAAGCAGATCTCTGAATATTTAGCGGAAAAACTCAAAGTTATTGGGCCAATTAATTTTCAATATGCAGTTCAAGAAGACCGCATTTATTGCATTGAGGCCAATCCTCGAGGTTCTCGTACCATTCCTTTTTTAAGTAAGGCCTTTAATTTAGCTATGCCGGCCCTTGCCACCGATGCCCTCATTGGAAAAAAAATCACACCATGGCATAAAGAATTTTCTCCCATCTTTTCGGTAAAACAATCGACCTTTCCTTTTGATCGCTTTATTCAAGATAATATTTTATTAGGGCCTAAGATGCGATCCACTGGCGAAACGATGGGCATTGACAGCGATAAAGAATCGGCCATTTTAAAAAGTTACCTTGGAAACTATCCAAAACTTTTAAAACCCGGACGAATTCTTATTAGCCTCAGTGACAAAAGTAAACCGTGTATTCTTCCCTACCTTAAAGCACTTCATCAAAAAGGCCATGAATTTGCCGCCACCAAAGGTAGTTGCGAACTCATTCGAAAACAAGGATTACCTTGTATTCTCGTTTCTAAAATAAAAGAAAGCGACACTGGCCCAGGGCCAGGGCTAATAGAAATTATCAAAGATGAACAAACAAAAATTGTCTTCAACGTTCCCTATGAAAATGGGAAATCAAAATCAGATGGAGAACGAATTCGAAACGCTGCTATTCAATACGCTATCCCCTGTTTTACCCGAGAAGAAAATATCCGCACAGTCGTTGAGTGTTTAATCGGCTGCAACCCAGAAGAGATTCAACCTTTAAGTCTACAGGAGGCCTACCTTGAATAAGGTTAAGGGCCTAGACAATATTATTTTGGCACTTGACCAAATGACACCTGCTCAAATTAATACTTTTTTAAAACAAACTCCTGACACCTTTCATACTGTAAAAATTGGCCTAGAGCTTTTTTGTGGGCATGGAATTGAATTTATAAAAAAAATCCACGGTGATTTTGGGGTTAATATTTTTCTTGATTTAAAACTACATGACATTCCAAATACTGTAGAAAAAGCAATTCAATCGCTCTTGGGCCTTCCCATTCATTTCCTCACAATCCACATGAGTGGTGGCGAAGAAATGATTAAACGATCATTGATTGAATCTTTTATTTCTCTTCCTCTTTGTAAAATTTTAGGAGTTAGTTTTCTCACCTCTCTGGGAGAAAATGATTTCAAAGATATTTTTTCTATTGATTTAAACTCTAGTTCTCCCTACGAAACATTATTTAAATTAGGCATAAAATGCAAAGTTCCTGGCATCGTTTTATCCGCACATGAACTGCCCCAATTGACTGCTCTAGAAGCTCAAATGAACACTGAACTGATTAAAATTTGCCCCGGAATTCGCTTTAAAGAAGAAATTGAATCAGGCCATATCCAAGACCAAAAAAGGGCCTTAACTCCCGAAATGGCGATGACTTTAGGAGCGAATTATTTAGTGATTGGGCGCTCATTAACCACCGCCAATAGGCAACTTCTGGAAAAAAGGATTAATACTCTACAATCTCTAAGAAACACTCCCTAATATTTGAGCTGTTATTTTTTCATACGATCTTTAAAAAAATACCAATCTAATCGATAATTTATGACAAATTTACGGAGATTGGTCTGAAAAAATTATTTTTTATAATCTTTTACTTGTTGCTTCTTCCTTGTACAAAAGCAAGTGACACTTTAAATCTCCCTGTTGCCAAACACTGGGTTAAAAATATCTTTCCCCTATCTCTGCCGCACGAAATTCGTTCTCTCTGGCTTTACAATTATGCGAGAGAAGGTGCCCAAGGACGCATTTATTTTTATCAAAGTGATAAAAATTTTTGTGCTTATTTAGGCAATGATCGAAAATACCCAGAGCTTCCACTGAAAAAAAATAAAACCTTAAGAATTAATATTAACTGTTTTAGAAACGTCGACAGTGATGATATCAACAGCGAAAAAAATAGCAATGTCCCTTCCGATTTAAAAAAAGATTTAATAGCGGCCGCAGTTACCCAATGGGGCCTAAACGAAAGACCACAATATCAAGATGAAAAACAAAAAAATTATCTTTTTGAACATGATTTCTTTGATTCTCCTTGGTCACTCGGCGTGGATATCGATGGCCCCCATTATCTCATCGATTTTTACAGCAAAACAATCTATCAATATCTAACAAATAAAGATCTATGGAAAAACGAACCTTTTATTTACGGATTTATTCGCGACAATATTTATAACAAACTAGAATTTTTTTATTCAACTTATAATAAAAAGATCGACCGTTATAATGAATCATATGTTCAATATTTAAATGCAAAGAAAAAAGAATTAGCACATGCCAATGTCATGTATCTCAGAAATGGCAATCAAGCACTTTGGGCAAGATTTGATCTGATAAAAAAAGCAAAAAAAAGTATTACAATAAGCTATTTCAGTTTCTTTAACGATATAAGCGGCAATGCAATCTTGGGGCTTCTTCTTCAGAAATTAAAAGAAGGAGTCAAAGTTCGAATGCTAATTGATTCTCGCGGGTCATTGGGTAATGCCAAAAGTGATCGCATGCAAGAGCTTGTTGAGCATGGCGCTGAGATTAAAGCATATAATCCCCTCTTTTTCACAGATACATTTTTTTCTCGCTTTAAAAAAAATGGGTTTTTTAAAGGCCTTCTCACTTCGATGCACGATAAAATCCTTTTAGTAGACAACAAATATTTGATCACCGGGGGAAGAAATATCGGCGATAAATATTTTACAAAGCGCGGGGAGTTTAATGGTCGAGTTTTTACAGATCTTGATATCGCAGTTGAATTTGATCGCTAGCCAACCAGTGTGATAAAAGCTTTCACCTACGAATATTACAACGATCATGCCTCTCCCGTTCATAAAGATTTACTGGGAAATTGGATATCTAGAGAAAATGAACTTTTGGGTGCAGCTTGGGCGATGAATGATCGCTTTTATAATAAAACTCTTCATTCCTATACTTTAAAAAATTATCCCATTTTAGAAAAATATTATTCCCTTTATGGGAAAAAAGATTTTTCAATTAAATGGGACGTCGTTGATGTTCCCGTTATGGGTCTCGACAACACATCATCATTCGGACAAATTCAACAAATTACGAACACCATAATTCCCATGATTCGAGAAGCAAAAGAAATCTACATTCAAAATCCTTATCTCGTTTTAACACCTGAAATGGAATCAGCACTGCGATACTCAGCTGCAAAAGGTGCCAAAATTATTGTTAGTGTAACCAGCCCACTGAGCACTGATTCCTGGGCAACTCAAGCTCTTTTAATTTATGATTGGAAAAGAATCATGAAAACTATTAAGGGTGTTAAATTCCATGCTTTTTTAGGGCCAACTCAACTCCATTCTAAACTTTTTGTGATTGATAGAAAATATTCGGTGATTGGATCTTACAATATGGATTATATGAGCGAAGAAATAAATTCTGAATTTTCATTACTTATTGATTCACCTCAATTTGCAGAAGTTGTTATTAACGACGTAGAAAAATTTATTCAAGAGAAATCTTTTGCCTATGATGCCGCAAAAAATATTGGGCCAAATTCAATTCCCAATGTGAAAAAATCTTATGACCGAACAATGAAATATTTTTGGATCTACTCAAAGTTTAAAAAAGTAATTTAGGTTTATTGTGCCCAATAACTTTCTTCCAATGATTCTTCTTTTTCTGGTAGTCCCTGAGATAATCTTGGTGAATTTTGTTTGAGCACTTCAAAGCTAGTGCGATTGGCATATTTGCTGATTTGATGAATGGAGGAATAAGTCAAAAAAGAGAAACTGTGTTTTGATGACTCTGGCATTAATTGTCGATGATAACTATTGGCGGCCATATCATGAAGGACTGCGGATAAAGCAGCATCACCAGCGCCATTCGTATTTCGAATAACAGGAGGGCCACCTAAATAGGGATTGATATGAGAATAAATTTTAAATGGATTTTGACAATGAGATCGCAATTGGGCCCTCGAATACTCAAATTTATTATATTCTAAAATCGACTTACTAAAAATTTGATCTTTTGTTTCTCTTGCTAACGTTTGATCAACATGAGCAGCGATATAAAGTCCTTTTGCTCCCACTGTTAAAATAACCATATCAGTGAGATCTAATAAATTTTGGCAGGCCAAAAGAGGACTTTTTTCCCCAACAAGTGCATAGGCCTCATCTTCGTTCATCGCTAAAACATTCACATTTTCAGAAATAAAACTGGTAAAAAATTCTTTTTTATCAACAATAATATTTTTAGTACCTAAAGATAAAACTACGGGAACATTATTTTCTTTGGCAATGGCCACCGCCTTTAGGGTTGCCTTAAAAATAGGAGTTTCTTCATTTCTCAGAAGATAAGCGGATATTAAAAGAGAGCTACAATTTTTAATTAATTCAAAGGGAATTTGTTCTTCAAAAAGCTCATTCATAATTCCCTTTCCAACGGCAAAAGTTCTTTCACCATCTTCGGAAACTAAACATATTGCTCTTGCCATCCGTCCTTCTACTGCGGCCAAATAGGAAAGATCAACATGAGAATTGGTAGTGCATACATACTTAAAAGCGTAATCACCTACGGTTATCTGTTTAGAAATTGTTCCGAGAACAAAAGAAGTGTCATCGGAAAGCACCGAATAATTATGCAAAGTATTTCCAATTGCCCCGCCAGCAAACTCTCCTACAACACGTTTATTTTCCTTAAAATACTGATACATTTCTTCGACAATTGAATCAGGCAACAAAACTGACTCACCCTTATGAATAGGAAATTTTAAAAAATCTCGATCATCTGCCAAGACCTCAATATCAACAATCAATTGATCAATTCCGACTATATAAATCTTCTTATTAACTGTTCTATTTGCCCCTACTTGAAGACGAGAAGAAGTACCCACAGGAAAAAAATGCTGATTTTTTCTTTTGCCGGGAAATTTCATAAGTACCTCAAAAAATTTTCTGCAACATATCTTAAGGAAAATTTCTCCGCAATAGTCTCCTTTGCATAAGTGAAAATTGTCTCATAAAATAAACAACACAGGGTGTTTAATGAATTTAAAATTTCAAGATGTTATCTCTTCCATTAGCTGGAAAATGTTATTTTGGCCCCTCTTTTTGGGAATACTTTTGGCATTAATAGAAGGGGCCTTTGGCTCTCAAAAAGCAGTGGTCAGCACCGAAAATGCGGTTGTATTTGCAGATATTGATCTCTCTGCACCGATTGGCACTATTCATCAAGGAAAAGAAATTAAAGTTGGTGCGATTTCTCGAAAAAATGGCACTGTATTACCTATTATCGTCACCGGAAAAATTGCCTATATTCAAGTCAAAGATGTCTATTTAAAAGAATTCAAAGTCAGCGATACCAAGAAAATCTCTGAGCACAAATATTATGATGTCGATGAAAAAAAAGTGAGTGATAATCTAAAAGAAAATAATCATATCAGTCTTGCTATTCATCAGATTAATTCAGGAGCAGATTGGCAAAAATTTTCTAATGATCAAGGGAAATCAGGAAAAGATCTTACCGCCTATTTATTGATGTTTGAGCACCGTTCACCCTCTATGAAATATCATTGGGGTGGGGGCCTTGGTTTTTATAATATTTCAGAAGAAAATTTTTATTTCAAAACCCTCACTGTAGAATTTGTCACCCACTTTATTCCTATTTCCACTTCAATCTTCACTCTCGACTTTGGCGGCGGACTGCTATTTTCTGGTGATGCCAGAATAAAAATAAGTGGGACTGAAGTTGAAACTCGAGGGCCACTCTACGGCAATCAATTTAGTGCTCAAGCAAAAATTTTTCCCCATTCTAAATTTAGTTTTTTAGGAGGAGTGGAGATACGAAAAATGTATCTTGATGGTTTTAAAAAAATACCTACTACAGACCCCAATAAAACAGCAGAAATCAAAACCATTGGAGGCATAGGATACTATCTTGGGATTGCCTATCGTTTCTAGCAATTTGCAGATTTTCTGGCCTACTGTTCAATATCCAGCGAGCTTTCTTTCGCCTTTTTTAAATAATAATTTACTTTTTCTTCATCACTTTTAAAATTACCTTCTTTATCCGGCCCCTGATTGAGTGCTTCCCGCAATTCTCTTTGCAACTCTTCGGCGCCTTTGCGTTCAATTTTGGCAAGCTCACCTTCTCTGCCTCGATATTCTTCAGAGTTTTTAGAAAAACTTGTGCCATACGTCCTTAAAGCGTATTCATACAAGGGTGCTAGATAAATCATATTCTGCTCACCTCTCTCTAGAAATTGAATCATTTGTCTTAAAAAATTTTTATTCTCATTAACATGAGTCCAAGCACTCATTAAATAAATCATCCCCTCTTGATCAGTTTTCCGTTTGAACGAAAGTGATTGAAACTCATTGTATAAAGTAACCGAAGAGGCCTCTGAGCTTGGAACATTTTGAATATTAAAAAAAATCTCATTTTTTGCTCTCATCGCTGCATGTATAAATTGATTGTACCTTACATGGATGGGATAGACCGTTCCAAAATTAAAAAAATACCAGGTCTCTTCTTTGATTGATTTGTTAGTTAAAGTTGTAATATTTTCGACTACCCCAACTTTACGATTACTTTCCATTTGAATCAACTTGATATTTTTTTGAAAAAAAGATTGTCTCAAGGAAAGAATATATAAATTGTAAACTAAATCTTGGTGTTTAATATCTAAAAAAAATTCATTATTTGATAAGGAGTTTTTGACCACAAAAAATCAGAAGAAATATTTAAAGTAAATAACTCTTCCC
>JAHEZZ010000148.1 GCA_023250815.1 Bdellovibrionales bacterium | reverse complement strand
CTTGTCTTTAAAAATTCAATCCATGACCGGTTTTTCAAGAATCGAAAATAGCGATGAAAAATGTACTTATACAATTGAACTTAAATCAGTAAATGGAAGATTTTTAGATTTAAGATTTAAAATTCCAAGTCAATTAAATCAAATTGAGCATAAGTTAAAATTATTAGCACAAAAATATATTAAAAGAGGGAATGTCGAAGTCAATATTTGTATTAAAAAAAATTTAGAGCAAGCTAATAATATTCTTGATGATAAAAAAATTGAAGTTTTTTTAAAATATATGGGCGAAATTGCCAAAAGATCTCATATCCCAATGCAGCTAAATCCCACGGATTTTTTAAGATCTGAATTTATGCTTGATAAAAATGAGAACAATGAAAATGAAATACATCAAAAAGTTCAAGAGCTTTTTGAAATTGCACTTGAAAAGCTAGTTTTTTCAAGGGCAGAGGAAGGGGTAAAGCTACAAAGGGTTTTTAATTTAAATGTGGTAAAATTTAGAATGCATGTGAAGGAAATTGAAAAGGAAAAAGATAATTACAAGAAAGAGTTAGAAGATAGATTGCTTAAAAAATTTCAAGATTTAAAAGGGGCATTGCCGGTTGATGGGCCACGATTTATGCAAGAAATTATATATTACATGGAAAAAATGGATATTGATGAAGAGCTTGATCGCATTGGTAGTCATTTAGAAAAATTAGATAAGGTTTTAGAGGAGGGGGGGGAAGTTGGACGACAGCTTGATTTTATTTTGCAGGAATTAGGAAGGGAAACAAATACTATTGGTTCTAAAACTTTTCAAAATAAGACTTCAGAAAGTATTGTTCAGATGAAAGTTGTATTGGAGAAAATTAGAGAACAAGGATTGAATGTTGAATGAAAAAAATGTCTGGTAAAATAATTGTGATTGTGGCCCCTTCTGGCAGCGGAAAATCAACCTTAATTACAAGATTAAAAAAAGAATTTAATGAGTTGGTAGAGTCTATTTCATTTACCACTCGTCCCAAGCGGCCAGGAGAAAATGAAGGCAAGCATTATCATTTTATAACGGTGGATGAGTTCAAAAATAAAATTAAAGAAAATGATTTTTTGGAATGGGCCGAAGTACATTCCAATTTTTATGGTACTTCTAAAAAATTTGTTCAAGATATGCTTAATTCTGGAAAAAACATTTTGTTTGATCTCGACACTCAAGGTACAGACGCTCTTAAAAAAAATTTTGGAGATGTTGCTTCCTCAATATTTATTGCTCCGCCATCCATTGAGGAATTAGAAAAAAGGCTTAAGGCAAGAGGCACAGAATCAGAGCAGGTTATAAAAAGAAGAATCGAAAATGCAAAAAGAGAAATGTTAAGACAAGATGATTATGATTATAAAGTTCTTAATAATGATCTTGAAGAGGCCTATAATCAGCTAAGTAAATTATTTAAAAAAATATTAGGCCAATAATATACCACTCGTAATATTGAGTATTCCCTTAAGGGAGAGCTCAATATTGAGGAATATAAATGTTTCAGAGGCTGGATTTTTCGCATGAACGGGATTTGAATATTGATGAGCTGGTTCGTCGAGTTGAGGGCTATTATCCTGATGCCAATTTTTCGATGCTTAAGAAGGCATATGTCTTTGCTGAAAATGCTCATCGTGGCCAAAAGCGAAGTTCTGGTGAAGATTATATTATTCATCCTGTTAATGTCGCTGGCACCCTTATTAAATTGCGAATGGATATGGATAGTATTATTGCAGGTCTTCTTCATGATGTTATAGAGGATTGTAGTGTTGCCGCTGAAATTATTGAAAAAGAATTTTCTCCTTCTATTGCCACTTTGGTGGTCGGATTAACAAAAATTTCTAAAATTAAATTTAAAACGAAAGAAGAATCTCAAGCTGAAAATTTTAGAAAAATGGTTGTGGCGATGGCCAAAGATATCAGAATTATTATCGTGAAATTGGCAGATCGTATGCATAATATGCGGACTCTTCAATATGTTTCTGATGAAAAACAAAAAAGTATTGCTCAAGAGACTTTGGATATTTATGTGCCGCTTGCCAGTCGTCTGGGCATTAACTCAGTAAAAGGTGAGCTTGAAGATCTTTGTTTAAGATATTTGCACGCTGAAATTTATTATCGATTGGCCGAAAAAGTGGCGATGAAGAAATCTGAACGTGAGCAGTACATTGTAAATGTCGTTGGTATTATCAGAGAAAAATTGTTTGAATATGGAATGGAAGCTGAAGTGAAGGGGCGACCAAAACATTTTTTTAGCATATATAAAAAAATGACAGCAAGAGATGTTGATTTTGAGCAAATTCAAGATATCTTGGCCTTTCGAGTAATCGTTTCAAATATTACAGAATGCTATAAGGCACTGGGAATTATTCACTCCTCTTTTACGCCAATTCCTGGGCGATTTAAAGATTTTATTGCAATTCCTAAAGTAAATAATTATCAAAGTTTGCATACAACGGTTATTGGCCCTCAAGCCGAGAGAATTGAAATTCAAATTCGCACAGATGAAATGGATGAAGTTGCTGAGCGTGGTGTCGCCGCCCATTGGAAATATAAAGAGGGTTTAGCGGACGGTAAAACAAAATTAGATTGGGTTCAAGAATTGCTCGAGTTTAATCAAAATGTCGATGGAGGAAATGAAATTTTAGATGTTGTTAAAAACGATTTAGATCTGGGGGGCGTTTTTGTTTTTACTCCGAAGGGCGACGTTAGAGAGCTTCGGCCTGGCTCAACTCCTCTTGATTTTGCATACGCTGTTCACACTGAAGTAGGTAATCGATGCGTGGGGGCCAAGGTGAATGGAAAAATTGTCCCTTTAAGATATGCAATGAGAAGTGGTGATACTGTCGAGATTTTGACAAGTAAGGCCCAGACGCCTTCAAAAGACTGGTTAAATATTGTTAAAAGCACGCGTGCGAAACAAAAAATAAAACAGTGGTTACTTAAAGTTGAACGTGAGCAAGCAAGAGACATCGGTCGCGATATTGTGGAAAAAGCGCTAAAAGTTTTGGGGTCAACCTGGAAAATAATTTCAAAACTTGAAGAATTGAAAGTTTTTTTTGATCGTTATCATTTAATTAGCGAAGAAGAACTTTTTGTTCAAATTGGAATGGGAAAAATTCAAGTTAAAGAGATTGTTGATAATATTCCGACATTAAAAAATTTACGAAAGGAAGAAAATGAGCAAGAGCTAGAAGATTTGAAAAGCAAATCAATGGTCGCTCAAAAAACCCCTTTTCGAAAGGTCAGCAAAGATAATGCAGTTATTGTTGATGGTATGAGTGATGTCTTAGTACGCTTGGCCAGATGTTGTAATCCAATCCCTGGTGATCTCATCGTGGGAATAATTACTAGAGGAAGAGGGATAACAGTTCATACTGGAAGCTGCAAAAGGATAGAACATTTTGGAGTTTCACAAAAAGTTAATGTGCTTTGGAATGAGGGTTTTTCATTCAAACACCCTGTGAATATAAAAGTAACGACGCATGATATGCCTGGGATTTTATCAGTCATATCTAAAAGTATTAGTAATATTGGAGTAAATATTAGATCTGCGTTTGCTAAGTCGATGCCGGATCGTAAAGGCAGTTTTGTTTTTGAAGTAGAAGTAAAAGATTATGCTGAATTATTAAAAACAATAAGTACAATCGAAGGGATTGAAGAAGTTATTTCTGTTTCCAGGATTTAAAAATTGGGAATATCTTTATCCCAGAAAGTAAGTATGACCATTGCTCTTAAAAACTTAAAAAATTCTTTGAACAAAATTTTAACATTTCGGTAAACGGAATAATCAGATTTTTTCCCCATATAATTAAAGTGGAGCTTCGAATTTTGGTCATTGATAATGTTTACGATGGAGCGAATTCTCATAATGTGATAGTCAGAAGAAATTATTAAAATTCTATGGAAGTCACTATGTTGACGAACAAATCTTAATGTTTCTACTACATTTTCAATCGTATTTTTGGCCAAATAATCGAGCTCGAAAATAGGTTTATCTGCCATTTCTAGTGAGCTAATTATTTCTTTTTCGGTTTCGGTTTCGGTTGACAGTAGTGAAGTTACTGTATTTCGATTGTAAACCCCGGTAATTAATATTTGTGCCTGTTTGTATTCTCTTGCTCGATTGAGGGCATATTCAATTCTTCCAGAATCCCCAGTAAAAACTACAATTAAATCAGGAGGCCTTTTGTAAAAATATGACTGAGAGTCTTTTGTTTCATTTTCAGAAATAACAATAAATGAAAGACAAAGAAGAGTATAGCATGCAAATGTTCCAAGCAGTAAAAAAAAACCGTTAATAAGATAGCGGATTGATCTAGTGCTTTTTGTTTCAAAAATGTATTTTTTTCTTAAAAACATAATTATTAAATAGCGGCAATGGCTTCTATCTCAATTGCGGCTCCTTTGGGAAGGGCGGCAACTTGAACTGTGCTTCTTGCGGGATATGGTGCTTTAAAATATTTTTCATACTCTTTATTAACTTCGGGAAATTGACTCAAATCCGTCATGAAAATTGTTGTTTTAATAATATTATTTTTTGTAATTTTGCAGCTTTCGCAGAGTGCATCGATATTTTTAAGTATCTGGATAAGCTGCTCTGAAAACGTTTTTTTTAATTCCATGCTTTTTGGATCAAGTCCAATTTGTCCGGAAAAATAATAAACTCCATTATGAACAACTCCCTGAGAGTAAGTTCCAACGGCCGAGGGAGCATTTGCGGTATCGACAATTCTTTTTTCCATTTAAATTTCCTTATGACATGAGTGCAGTTAAATTTACCAAGTTAACAATTTCTGTGATCGAAGCAGTCCGGGGGATAACGTTGGCCGTTTTGTTGGTCGGTACAAGGATTGGCCCAATTGCTCTAGTATCACTTAATTGAGTAAGAAGTTTATAGCTAATATTAGCGGAGCTTAGATCGGGAAAAATAAGTATATCGGTTGGGGCATCTAGTGTTGTAAAGTTAAATAAATTATCCAAGATATATTTATTTACTGCAACGTCAGCTTGCATTTCTCCATCGAGTTTGAGATCTGGCCGTCTCTGTTTTGTCAATTCAACAGCTTCGCGCACTTTTCTCGCCTGTGGATGCTTGTTTGAACCAAAATTGGAAAAACTTAGAAATGCTATTTGAGGTTCTCTGCCCATCAGGTCTTTGAATAGCCCGGCCGTGCTAATTGCTATGTTGGAAATTTCTTCAGGAGTTGGTTCGATTTGAACGGCACAATCTGCAAGAAATAGAATTCTGTTTTTAAAAACCATTAAATATATGCCGGCGGCCCTTCTGTGATTGATCGTTCCGATTATACTCATGATGGGGGTTAAGCATTCGGCGTAACTCAAGGTTGGCCCAGCAATAAAAGCATCGGCCAATCCTGAGCGAATAAGCATTGCTCCAAAATAATTTCTTTGGGAAATCATTTCTTCTGCTTGAGCAAAGCTTATTCCGTCCCTTTGTTTTTCTGTATAAAATTCCTGGCAAAATTTATCAAAGTATTCACATTTTTGTGGCGCCAAAATTTTAGTATCCTTTAAATGTTCTAAGCCCAATGCGTCCATTTTTTTATGGATAATTTTAGAACGGCCAAGTAAAATGGGCTCAATTCTGTCATCTTCTTTTAATTCCCTAAGCGTTTGCAGCACTCTAGAATTTGCTCCTTCGGCAAAGACAACTTTTATTTTTCTGCCTAACTTTTTAACTTTAGCATCTAGTCCATCTCTAAAGGTTTTCATAAAACCAGTTCCAATGCTTAAACGGTCTTGGAGTTGGTTAGAATATTCTCTAAGGTCTGATATCTGAATTCTTGCTACACCGGAGTCCATGGCCGCTTTGGCAACTGCAGGTGCCACTCTTGTTAAAACTCTACTGTCAAAGGGTTTAGGAATTAAATAATTAGCACCAAATTTAAAATCTTGTCCGGCATAGGCCTTTTTTACTTCTTCCGGAACTTCTTCTTTTGCCAAATCGGCCAATGCTTTCACCGCAGCTAATTTCATCTGCAAATTTATTTTACTGGCACGTACGTCGAGGGCCCCTCTAAAAATAAAAGGGAACCCTAGCACATTGTTTACTTGATTGGGAAAATCAGATCTTCCAGTTGCCATTATAGCATCAGTTCTCACTTCAAATACTTCATTGGGATAAATTTCTGGTTCGGGATTTGCCGTGGCAAAAATAAT
>JAHEZZ010000147.1 GCA_023250815.1 Bdellovibrionales bacterium | reverse complement strand
AAAAAAGACAGGGCCATGTGGTTGTGCAAATGAGAAGTTCAAACTTTGCCGCTCATAACGGTGGAAACTTACTAGTCGATTTTCTCTATAATGGGGCCACTGGATCTCGTAAATCAGTTAGCATGGAACTAGTGCGCGGAGGCCCAGGTTGGCAACTCGTGGACAATAATAACAATACTATTTATTCCATGTATCTTGCCAACCACAAAGTTCTCTTTAAAACAGTTGGAATTGATCATATTGAATTTAATCAAAAATAGAGCATAGCAACTATTTAAAATTTTCATAAATAAGATATTTTTCTTGATATTTAGAGGAAAGACCTTAGAGTTGCTTCAATCAAAATTACTTTATTTAAAAGGATTGCTTACTATGGGCATTTTATCGAGATTCTTTCCACAAGAGCCTGATTTTTTCAAAATATTTACTGAGCTTAGCGATAAGGGTGTTTTATCTGCCGAAAAATTAGAAATCCTCATTAAAAATCCCAGCGCAAATCTAGATAAAATTGCCGAGATAGAAAAACTAGAAGGCGAGGCCGATGCCATCGTCCATCAAGCACTGATTAAACTTCATGAGACTTTTATCACTCCCCTTGATCGAATCAGTATTTATCATCTTCTTATGCATCTTGATGAAGTCGTCGACATGATCCACGCCTCTGCACAAAGAGTGAAGATCATGAATATCACTTCGGTCAATGACCCCACAAAAGAACTAGCGACTACTATGCACCATACAGTGAGATTACTTAGAACTCTAATGAGTAATTTAAACAATCTTAAAACGCCAGCAGAGATCCAAAGAGTTTGTATTGAAATTAATAAATTTGAAAATAAAGCAGATGATGAAATGAGGCTCGCCATGGCGGAGTTATTAAATACCGCTGAAGACTTCAAAGTTTTTTACAAACAAAAAGTACTGATTGAATTAGTTGAAACAGTTACTGACAAAGTTGAAGATGTCACTCACTTAGTTGAGGCCATTATTTTGGATAATGCATGAAAACAGAATTTGTTATCGTCATTACTATTGCCTTGGCCTTCATTTTTGATTTCATCAACGGTTTTCACGACGCTGCAAACTCAGTTGCCACAGTCGTTTGCACCCGTGTTTTAAAACCCCATTGGGCAGTAGTCTGGGCCGCCAGTTTTAATTTTTTGGCCTTTTTATTTTTTGACCTCAAAGTTGCAAATACCGTTGGAAAAGGAGTTGTTGATCCCAGCATTATTGATGTTTGGGTTATCATGGCGGCGTTAATTGGCGCTATAATCTGGAATATTATCACCTGGTATTTTGCCCTTCCATCCTCATCATCACATGCCCTGATCGGTGGGCTTGTTGGTGCGGCGGTTATAAAAAGTGGCCTCGGCGCTCTCAACTCCGCAGGACTTACCAAAATTATTATCTCTATCGTCGCCTCCCCACTCATTGGTATGGGATTAGGTTTTCTCCTTATGAGTTTATCAAAACTAACAGTGAGAAACAGATCGCCAAAAACAGTCAGTCTTATATTTGAAAAACTTCAATTATTATCTGCCTCTCTTTATTCTTTAGGACACGGGGGCAATGATGCTCAAAAAACTATGGGGATTATTGCCGTTCTACTTTTTTCAACAGGTCATTTAGGAACAGAATTTCACGTGCCACTTTGGATTGTGCTTTCCTGTCATGCGGCCATGGGACTTGGGACACTTATGGGTGGTTGGAGAATTGTTAAAACAATGGGAATGAAGCTGACAAAATTAAAAACAATTGGCGGCTTTAGTGCTGAAACCGCCGGTGCAATTACTTTATTTGCAGCAACTCACTTGGGAATTCCAGTCTCAACTACCCATACAATCACCGGTTCAATCTTGGGAGTTGGATCAGTGACGGAAGCAAGAAAAGTTCGTTGGGCAACCGCCACCCGAATTATTTGGGCCTGGGTATTCACTATCCCCGCATCGGCAATTGTCTCCGCCATCTGGTGGAAATTTCTACACTAGGGCGTATCCTCATAAATTATTTAAGCCGAAGTGCAATCGATGGGTCGCCAAACATATGATAGGTTTCAAAATAATAGTTTGAGCGTCCTTCTCCCCCATAATATTTTGCCATTTCGATAAGAGCAAAGTCAGTGATTGGGCCAAAAGCAAGATTGGCATTTCTAAAAATACCATCAAACATTTTCTTCTCCAAAATATCATCCTCGTCCCAATAAGTTGAATCCATTGATCCCCAAAACATTACCGCTCCCCACTCTTGTCTTTGCCAAGTTTCAGCAAAGGACTCAGCAATTCTAAAATTTCCAGTGATACAGGCATTAGAAATAACAAAGGGAAGCGAAGAAAAAGTCATCGATCTAACATCTACTTGAGAAACTCTTGGGGAATCCCAAAATGTTTCCGCTCCATGCCCAGAATAATCAATAATGCTCCTTCCTTGCAAAAAGGCCTCCATCACTTCTTTGGTCTCAGCATGATTGGTAATAGCATAAAGCTTATCTCCACCGGCCTCAGTTGCTCCTGGAAAAGTTCCAGTATACCCTCGAGCTGCGGTGTAACCATCGATCACATAATTATGTGTTGCTTCCGCTAATTGCCACCTGTCATTTGTCGCTAAAAATGAAGCACGCCCCATCCATCCTCTACTTGAAAAATCCCCATCGATATAGCGAGAATATTTAAGAAGAATAATGCCTAACTCTTCTGCCGAGGCCGCAGAAATACGTCCAACATATAAATCTGGAGTAGCAATATCTGAAGTATAATCATCAGTATCAATCGATGCATAGTAATGATCTGTTACACCACTGATAAGAAGAGACGTTTTGCTAGGGACATCCGCAATATCACCAATTAAAATAACGTACTTTAAATTTGGTTTCAAAGAATAAAGTTCTTTAATTTTTAAACGGATTTGATCTGGATTAAGATTTCTTGCATTTATCTGAGAAACCTCAAATCCGCTTCTCGCTTTTTTTGCGATATAATTTTTTAAAGATGGAGCATTGGTAAATTTTTGTCCAATGACAAAAAGAATACCCTCAAGAGATCCGACATCTGATATTTTATTCTTTTTTACTTCTACTTGAAATGAACGAGTAATTTTAATTTCATTTGTGCTTCCCAAAAATTGAACCGGATATAATGTCACTTGAAAATTTTTAACTCCTCGAACAGATCCGAGAGGAGAAATAATATAAGTATCTTGAGGATAAGAAATTGCTTCAAAAAAATGATCATTTTTTACAATCTGGTATCGTGCTCCTGCAACTTTTAAAACAGAATCAAAAACCGGTTTTAATTGACCTTCAATTTGATAGGATTTTTCTGTTAAATATTGGCGTGTAATGATTTTGATATCTTTAAAATCATTGGCCTCAACATTAAATCTTATGACGGGAACTTCTGGTGAACCCAACTCATAATTAATTCCGCTGTAACCTTCGACCCCTTCTAATGTTGCGACCACAAAATGATTATCATCAACCTTTTTATTCTCAAATTTTATATTGTCTACAACAAAATCATAAACTTGTTTATTACCTCGACTCTCAATTTTGACATAGGAATAGGAGCAAAAGGGAAGAAAAAAAACAAATAGAGCGAGGGCCCGTGTTAACATGCCATTAACCTTCATTAAAACATCCTTGTTAGAGGTTAAAAAACTCTGTGTATAAGAAAATTATAACTTAAATTAAATTTGATGCTAATACTAATTCCACTAATTAATGCTGGCATCTTTAGCGCTAGTTTTTTCCAGATTGCATTTTGAAGAGGAGAAAACTAACACCAAATCTATCCAGCATTAATTAGTGGAATTGGTATAATTTGTCAGAATAAATTTGAAAAAAGAGCAACCGATACCTGACAAAATAAATTGAATAATCTTTTGTATCTCATCATCTTCCCAATCAGTAGTCCGCGATCTACTATTTCGGGATAAAAATTGCAGTCATTAATTTACGAGAAAAAATTCTAAATCTTTCAATATAAGTAAAAGCTGCTGGAACAACAATTAATGTCAAGAATGTGGAACTTATAAGCCCACCAATCACAGCAATCCCCATACTGGTTCTTTGTTTTGAAGCTTCATTCAAACCAACTGCAATCGGAACCATTCCGGCAATTAAAGCAAAACTGGTCATTAAAATTGGACGCAATCGAAATTGGCCAGCAAGTATTATGGCCTCCTTAAGGGGCACCCCTTTTTCTACTTGTTGATTTGTATAATCCACCAGAATAATCGAATTTTTAGTGGCCACTCCAAGGAGCATAATACAACCGATCATGGAAAATAAATTAAGACTTGAATGAGTGATCGCCAAAGCGAAAAAAGCACCACAAGCGGCAAGGGGAAGAACTAACATGATTGTAAATGGAGTAACAAAAGACTCGTATAACGATGCCAAAACAAAATAGATAAAAAGAATTCCCAAAAAAGCGGCCTTGGCCATATTGATTACTAATTCTTGAAAATTTTCCGCTTGTCCTACAAAACGGTAACTCATTCCTTCTGGCAATTTAATTTCTTCTTTAAATATTTTATTAATATCGGCAATTGCTCCTCCCATCCCTGGGCCATCTGGAGAAATATCCCCAGAGATTTGATAATATCGCCCTCTATCCTGTCGTGTGATATTTGCCGGGCCAGTGGTTTCAAAAGCTCTGGCAACAGAAGTTATAGGGATTAAACGGTAATTTATATTTGGCACAGAAATTTTTTGAAGTTGCTCTTTTAAATTTCGCTGATCTTCTTTTAACCTTACACGAATGTCGTACTCTTCACCGTTTAAACGGTAAATAGCGGGGGTTTGTCCTTCCATTAAAGTTCTAAGCTCCATGCCTAACATGTTAGTCGAAATTCCAAGTCTCTCGGCCTTCTGCCTATCAGGGACAATCTGAAACTCCGGTTTTCCCGGCCTAAAACTTAAATCCACATCTTTTAGCGCAGGATGATTTTTTATTTTCAAAAAAACAGCGGTGGAAATTTCTTCTAACTGTGCTTCATTACTTCCTTGAATATTTAAACTAAAAGGCCTCATTCCCCCATTGACCGCATCGAAATCTTTTACTTGTGGTTTCGCAAAGAGGAAAGGTTTGAGCTCTTGCCTCATCATTTCTTTAAACTCAATGGTATTCATTTTTCTCTGTTTTGAAGGAATCAGGCGAATATAAAAATCGGACTTATTGGACTCTCCTAATTTTGAACCAACAGTCATTACTGAATATTTGACTTCAGGATGATTGCGTATGAGTTGATCTACTTCTTTGGCCACCACCTGCATTGCTAATAAATTGGTTCCCGGTGGAAGCTCTAGGGCAATATTAAACTCCCCTTGATCTTGAGGAGGAAGAAAAGTTTTAGAAACAAATTTCAAGCTTAAAATACTCAATAAAAAAATTGCCACTGCTAAAAAAATAATCTTGAGAGGGTTTTTTAAAGTGTATTTTAAAATCAAGACATATTGTTCTTCCAACCAATTTTGAAATTGATCAAATTTATTTAATAGATTGCCAACAGTAGAAGCGTAAAATTTATTTTCTTTTTTTTCTCCATGTTTTCTAGTTGTCCCTGCAAAATAGGCCGACATCATAGGAGCAATTGTAAGAGCATCAAAAAGTGAAATCATTAAAGCAAAACAAATTGTCAGACCAAACTCTTTAAAAAACTGCCCGACCACTCCATCTAAAAAAGCAATCGGCCCAAAAACGGCGACAACAGTTAATGTTGTCGCAATAACTGCTAAAGTCACTTCGCTAGTTCCTTCGAGAGCGGCAGTTTTAGGATCTTTGCCCATTTCAATGTGACGAAAAATATTTTCCCTGACCACGATGGCATCATCGACTAATAGTCCAACCGCCAATGAAAGGGCCAAAAGCGACATAATGTTAATGGAAAAACCTGCTGCTGAAATTAAAATAAATGCCCCAAGTAAACTATTGGGAAGGGCCAGGCCAGTGATAATTGTTGATCTTCCCGATCCCAGAAAAAAGAAAACGACAATAACTGTTAAAATAATTCCTATGTAAATTGATTCTTTTACATCAATAATGTTGTCATTGATCGGAACACTGCCATTTCTCACAATCGATAACTGCGGGGCCCCTTTTAAATTTTTTAAAAGCAAATTAAGTTTTTCAACTTCTCTAGAAACACTACTGGCAACCTCTACGGTATTTGACCCGGACTGACGAAAAACATTGATGGTCAGGGCCT
>JAHEZZ010000024.1 GCA_023250815.1 Bdellovibrionales bacterium | reverse complement strand
ATTTTTGTTTGCTTTTTTGGGATGGAGCAATTTTGTTCAGGCAAAGTTGCAAATAACCACTTATAATTTAGGTTTAGCAACGGGTTATGTTCCTTTTTCTAAGGAGCGTGCTGTAATCTTACCCAATGCTTTAAAAGAATCCCTTAGAGATAGTAAGGTTCTCTGTTTTCAAGAAGTTTGGAATGAAGCTGATGTTGTTCGTATTTCTGAAGAATTAAAAGAACAATACCCCTATCAAATCTTGGCCCCAAAAGCGCAAAAATATTCTTCGATTGCACCCGTCTGTAAACCGAAAAATCTTTTTGGCGAAGGAAAAGTGATTACTTGTTTAAGAAAGAATTGCCTTTCAAAATCGGGTGATGAGTTTACTGCTTGTGTAAGTGAGAAATGTCAGGACGCCATGAATTTATTAGTTGGGGAAAATAGATTATGTGCCAATGCGCTTTTTGCCCAGGTTGGTAAAAATCCAGCGATAACTATTTTAGAAGTGCTTAATCCCTTTAAAAAAATTGGGCTTTTCTCCTATGAGGGGGCGGTTGGAACTATGCTTTTATCTAAAATCCCTTTCACTTCTGGCAGCGCTCAGTTTACCGATTTAGCTACACTCTCTACTACTGTTCATCGTGGAATCTTGAGTGCTCAAATTGAAAATGAAGGTATCAAGTATTGGGTTGCTTGTAACCATCTGACTGCCAACTTGAGTCTGGCCGCACCCTATGCTGGCCCGGCACATTCTTGGGAAGAAGAGAATTTAGTTCAAGTTGAAAAATTGGTGAATATGGCGAAGGAAAAAGGTCACGATAACGTAAAAATTTTAATGGGAGATTTTAATTGTGGTTTGGCCTCTTCTAATGTGAGTGGAGATTTTGAAAAAAGCTGTCAAGCTATTATGGATCAGGGTTATAGTGATTCTCTTTATAGTAAAAATCCGGATTGCACCTATTGTTTAGACAATAAAATTGTGGGTATGACAAAAGAAGTAAAATCGTATCAATTAGATCACACTTTTGTCAGTGGGATTGAACCCTCTCTTTTGGAAAATAAAATTGTCTTGAAAAATAATTATCCTCTTAGCAATGGGCAAAATGTTCCCCTTTCTGATCATTATGGCCTAAATTTGATATTGCCTTAAATAACTTTCCGATAAGAGGGTATACGGAGATACCCTGATGTTTGGCAAATGTGTTTTATTGCTGACAATTTGTTTTTCGGCGCCCTTTGTTTTTGCCAATGATGTCGATTTATTGGTTCAGAATTACACTTATAAACATCCCATTGTGAAATTAAAATGGGATTGGGGCGAGTCCATTTTTCTTTATGGTCTTTCAAAATATCCCAAGTTCAATGATCTATTGAAGACCTACACTGAAAAATGGGTTGAGAAGTTACCGCCCAACATTGATAAAAGTGATCGTTGCCCAGCGGCCTTGGCAGCTGTCAAAATGGTGCAAACAGGACTTGTCCCAGAAGGCAAGATACTAGCGGAATTAGTGGAAAATTATATTAAAAGCGAGACTCAAAATGAATTAGGGACTCTCGATCATTTAGGGCATTCTTGGCATTCTTTTTTTTATGCATCATCAGTTTGGGTGGACTCACTGATGATGTATACAGTATTTGCCGGCCAATGGGGTAAACTTAAAGGTGACAAGGAGCTTATTTCCTTTGCCTTGTCTCAACCCATGAAATTTGCGCAGGTATTACAAGATCCAAAAAGTGGCCTTTTTTGGCATGCTTATTTTTTTCAAAAACATCAGACTGTTCCAGCAGATCAAAATTTTTGGTTGAGGGGTAATGGCTGGGCGCTAACGTCCTTTATTGAGTTGATAGATGCTTTTACCGGAGAATTGGAATGGCGCTTTGAGATTGGCCAAATTATCGAGATATTTCAAAGTTTAGCGAAGTCAATTATTCAATACCAAAAGAAAAATGGAGCATTTGAGACGATATTGAATAGGCCAGGCCACTCTTATGATGAAACTTCAGGAACCATGCTGGTCGCCTACGCCTTTGCTAAGGCGCATCGTTTAGGCCTTTTAGATGATCGATATCTGATTAGCGCCCAAAAGGCCTTTGCCTTTGGACAGACTCAGCTTAAAAAAAGTAAAAATGGTCTATCTTTGGGGGGTATTTCAGGGCCAACAAATCCTGGTAGTGGATTTACTTACAAGCTAGTCCCACGAAAATCAGATTTACATTATGGGGTAGGGGCCTTTCTTCTTGCCGCTAGTGAGCTACTTGGCCATTGATTTTGTTCGTTCTTCTCTGTAATAATGGCCATGTCTTAAATTGGGGGAAATTATGGCGAAGAAAAAAGCAAAAAAAGTTATGAAAAAGGCCGCGAAGAAAGCAGTAAAAAAATCTGCAAAAGTAGCGACAAAGAAAGTTTTGAAATCAGCGAAAGCTAAGTCTAAGAAAAAAGTTATCGCTAAGAAAAGTGCAACTAAAAAAGTAGCGACAAAAAAAGCTGCACCTAAAAAAGTTGAGGCGAAAAAAGCGGTGAAAACTAAACCGGTAGTAACTCGTACAGCTGTTAAAAATGAAAAGGTGTCTAACACGCCAGCAACTCATGTGGTAGAAGATCTACTCAAAGAAAAAGCAGCTGTACAAGATCGTCTTGGCCGTATTGGAAGAGATCTTCGTGCGCCCCTTGATCAAAATTCTGATGAGCAATCGTTAGAATTGGAAAATAGAGAGGTTCTTGAAAGGCTTCAGCAAGTGGAAGAAGAAAATTTATCGAGAATTAATGCAAATCTTCAAAAAGCTGGACAACCATCCTAAATAAAATTTTAAATAATTTTATACCACTCATACATGATGATGAAAAAAGGCCCTGATTTTAGTCAGGGCCTTTTTTCATCGTCAATAACTCGATATTCGGCATCCACGATATCGCCTTTTTCAACTTCTGAATTTTTAGGGTGTTGATTGCTTTTTTTGTTGGGGCGAAAAAAGTCAGAAGAGATACCGCTACGGAAAATTTTAAATTGAAAGCGAGGGCGACTAAAAGAATATTTTTCTGCTGCTTCGGCAGGGATGGCAATAAGCCAGCTTATCACTACCAGCATCGGATTAGTTTTAAAATAGGCCATGGTTGCCATTGTTGCCACCAAAATTCTTGGACAAAAAATAAAACTCAGCCACCATAAAAATCCTCCGCTTATTATATTTGAAAAAAGCAATGTTAATCTTGGGAATATGGCGATAAAAAATAAAAAGAAAAGGCCGTGATTTTCAAAAAAATCCACTACTCCAAATTGGGTATTGAAAGTTTGCATCAAAAGATTTGATGAAATTAACAGGATGATGAAAATGAATAGTCCGTTAAAAAGATGATTTTTCATATGTCGCTTCCGCTATTACTTTTTAAGTGAAATGATTCAAGTATAATCACACTCCTTAGCTTTTAACAATTGCCATAGCAGCTATTTTGCGGATAGTGATTAATACCAATCCCACCATTAATTAGTGGAATTGGTATTAGCGACACTCTGGTAGACCTTTTTTAACAAAAGCTCGATTTTGTCTGCGAGAAATCCCTGCAGGATGCCAAGATTTTTCAAGAGCGTAGGTGATTACGGAATCTTTGCATGACTGAAGTTTTCCATCATAAACCAACCATTCACGATAATTGGAATTTAGTTTCCCTTCTTTTTTTAAAACAGAATCGATAAATTCGGGGTTAAGATCAAAGGCCTTTGCATATTTTAAACGAAGCTCCGGTGTTGATAAATCTACACTTATTCGAAGTGGCTTTACTTCTTTGGTGTCGAGAAAATTTTCAACTCCAAAAATTTTTGCGATATGATTTCTTCTTAAAACTAATTTTTGTGTCATGGCATCGATGATATAATTCGGCCAATGTGAACTTTCCACTGCCTTTCTAATTTCGCTCACAGAAATTCTGGCGATATATTGTGCCATCCATCTGGAGTCGGCAAATGTCGTGTAATTCCAAATTCCAGGGCGAAAAGGGGTAATCATTTTTAAGAAAACTCTTTTTTGTCCCATGATCCGAGGAGTGATGGCATTTAATACTGATACGGGAAATAAACTTCGGCCAACAGACATAAAATGATCTTCTGTTGCGAAATTATTTACTGAACCGGGGTAAAAGGTATCACCCAACGTTGAACCCAAATCACTTTGATAAGCGACCATTTCTGTTTTGCCATTTTCTTTATTTAATAAAATTTTAGTATTGTCTTCTTTGCCATCGTTATGACTGATCCATGCATTGAAAACCCAAAGGCCTCTTTGTACTCGATCGTAAAAGGGAAGAAAATTATTTTGCGAGAGGACTCCGATATTGCTGAACACATTTTCGGGTGAAAATTCTAGCTGAACCTCTTTAAATTGCACAAATTCGCGGCCGATATACTTATTTACATTCTTAGATTGTCCAAGGAGTGATTCAACATTTTCTGTAGTCACAAATCCTTTTTTGTAAACGTAAGGATTAGGCCCAAATTTATAAATTGAAGTGAGTAGGCAATAATTTAGCCATTCATAAGTATTAATGTTTTCACAGGAGCTTTGGATATTTCTATCGCCGAGAATTAAAATAGTACTTTTATCGCCGTGGGGAATAGAATAGGTAAGATCAGCAAATTTTGCTCCAGCTAAAATGGCCAAACGATTGGCGATGGGTTCAGTCTGAGTTTCGTTTCCCCATTTCATTTTCCATTTCATTCCATATAAATCTTTGACAGTGATTTTTGGGCTAGTGGCATTGCTTTTTAATTTATCAAAAATCATTACTTTTTGGGCCTCTAAAAAAGTATAATTAGCATTTTTATTTTTTAATTTTTGATTGACCATTTTCTCAATTCGATTTTCGTGCCTATTCCATAAATCGATGGTCGGTTTGAAATCTAAATTTTTCCAAAGAATATGTTCATCTGAAATTTCGAGTTCGGACAATCTGATAGAACTCATGCTCTCTTTATTTTTAAGAGTCAGAAACATTTTTGGGTTTTTAGGATCGACTAAATTAATAGCTTCTTCTTGTGATTTTTTTAGCAATGGGTAAGTGCGCTCTGACTCATCTAAATAGCGAATTGAATGATTGATTTTATTTAAAATAGAAAGATAGGAAAAAATACTCATTGTTGCAGGTGGCACTTCAGATGATTTTACGGCATATAAAATTAAATAGGCCTTTTCAAGAGATTCGCAAATTTTGCGATTTGGCCAAGTTTCTTGATGAATTGATTGCAAAAGAGAAAAGGCCAATTCAAGCGCCTGTATCTTATTTTTATCAGCATTTTTATCCACAGATTCATGGTTAGATTGAAGAATAAGTTCGCCTATATGTTTTTCCCAGACTTTTATATTTTCAAGATTGCAGTTCCAGTTAAGGTTTTCCTCTTTTAGATATTTTTCCATTTGAGGGTAGGAGGTCGTAGCAATTTGAGCAGCAAAAATTTTGTTTAAAAAGAATAGAAAAAAAAATATTAAAATTCGCATAGTATCTCTGGTCTTTGTAAAATTAAGTAGAGATTCTACCACGAAGGCGCTGTGCGTTGTTTTGCTGCTGTAAAAATAACAATTGTTAATAGCTTGAAATTATAGAAGTGGTCTCCCAATATTTGTTTTTTGACTCGAGATTGTTGGCCTGTTACCATTTTTCCTCACATTTTCAATTGTTTATTATTAAGGAGAAGGCCCATGGAAAAACTTGTTAAGGGCGTAGCTTTTAAATTCTTACTATCTTTGTTGTGTTTGCTGTTTAAGACAGGGCCAAGTTTCGCCAGTATGAATGATAGTTTAACTCTTTCAACCGTTTTGGAAGACTTACTCCATCATAAGGCCCACTGGGTGACTAAAAATCAAACTAGTCATGACCCTTCTGGGGGAAATGGCGACGGCAATTGGTATGGTAATCCCACTGAAATTGTAAATGGATCTGAATATAAAGTATTATTTCACGATTTAGGTGAAGGAAGAATTACTCGTATATGGATGACCTCCACAATGGAGCGTTCATACCCTCGTGATTATTTAGAAATTTGGATTATTTTGGATGGAGTTACTGTTTATAAAGGAAATCCTATCGACTTTTTTGCAGGTAAGGGCCCTTGGAGATATCCGCTTGTGCTCGATCGAAAAATGTCCTCAGGTGCTTTTACCAGTTATGTTCCTTTTCCTTATGCTCACGAAGCAAAAATTCTTTTTAAAGGGGTGCCCAGTTATTTTCAAGTGACTTATAGAGAGGGGGCGGGATCTTCTGCCGGGCCTTCTGCTTCTGAGCTGGCCAATTTTTTATCAGAGGCTTGGTGGGATAATATCCCCACTCAAATTTTTAATAGAGATATTGGTAAGGATGGAGATTTCCTTATTGCCAAAGGGCCGATTACTATTTCAAAAATTGATATGAAAATTAAGTTGGAAGATGTGGGAAATCTTTTTGTCAAAATTGGCGCAGGAGAACTTATCCCGCTGCCTTTTTTCTTTGGACTTGGAGTTACTGGGAAAGAGGCGGAGGGAAGAGGTTGGCAAAGTATGAGAAATGCTCTTTCTTTTGTCGATGAGTTTGAAGGGCGACTTTCAACTCGTATTCCAATTATTCTTCCAGAAGGTATCGCTTTATCAATTGTAAATAAAGGATCTAAAACTGATTTTTCTTTGGGATATAATACTTCGATAAAAGATTATTCTGACTCGGTGGAAACAGTAGCTCAATTTCGCAATCAAATGAGTAAAGGTGAAAAAACAACTACACCCATGTTTGAAGCGGCGGGTGCTGTTCATTTCATTTCCTTAATCGAGCAAATTATCGATGGAAAACCAGGTGATCGCAGTTATCTAGAAGGCGATGAAATGATAAAAGTGGACGGAATGACTTATCCCTTAATGTTAGGAACTGGCACTGAAGATTATTATAATGGCGGTTGGTATTTTTCGGGGCCCCATGACAACCCACTTTCTGGTATGCCTCGTTTTGTTGTAAATAATCCTGAAGATGGTTGGTCTCATGCTAATTATGAACAAGTGCTCTATCGCCATCATGTCGCTGATCCGATTGTCTCTCGAAGCGGGTTATCTTTTGGTTTTGAGGCCGGGCCAGAGGGAGATTACACTCCTGTTCGCATGATTTCCCTGGCCTTTGGATTTAAATTTAAAAAGATGATTCCTGTCATCAATCGAAATCCTGTGATGCTTTTTCCCTTTGAACATATAACAAGAACAGTTGAGGCATCGATGGATGCCGAAAAAAATTCACCCATTCAAAAATTAACTGTTAATTATTCCCAAAGAGGGGAGCATAAAATATTATTCACTTGCCCCATGGATGCAAATTTAGTGCAAATCACTCGCACTTATGACAGTTCAATTCCTTTTCAAAAGGCCATTTTAAAATTAAATAGAGTGGAAGTTGGAACTTGGTATAATTTTTATGCCAATCCAAAAAGAAAATTTGCTCAAGATACATTTAATATTGATGTGAATTGTTCGGAAAAGTTGAAACAAGAAATTGAAATAGATTTTACTTCGACTAATGTCGTTTGGTCTGATGTAAAATATGAACTTCATTTTTATAAAAGAGAAACAAGCAATAAAATGGCGATTGAAATTTCCCAGGGAAGTGCTCATTATCTTTTTGACACTCGAAATCTTGAATCTGAACCCTATTATATGAACGATCATGCTTTTTATCTAGAAGAAAAAGGGTCATTGCAGGATTCATTATGGCATCTTATCGGAATTTATCATAAGGAGCCGATAGGTTCGAGTGAAGAAAGAGAATTTGTGCATGCCACGGCACCTTATAAATTGCCCTTTGAAAATAAAGGGCAATTTACTTTGTCTAAAAAACCGATTGCCATAACTGCCGATTTAAAATTAGGGGAAAATCATATCTGGGCCCCGCATATTATAAAAACAAAATTTCAAGGAAAAGAAAGATTTGTGATGGTCTATCATGGGGGATTTTATAATAATAATGATGCCCAAATTCGCTTGGCCTATAGTGATGATTTAGAACATTGGAGTAAATGGCAGCAACCTCTTTTTAAGGATATTTGCGTCGCTCGTGACCCGATGCTTTTGAAGATCGGGGATATGTGGGCGCTTTATTATACTCGTTGTAATAATTTGCTTCTCGAAAGAAGTGGAGTTGCTGTTAGAACCTCCTATGATTTAATTCATTGGTCAGATCCAAGTATGGTTTTAACCCTTTCAGAAACGGCCCCAATGTTTAATTCGGGTTTTACGGAGTCTCCCTTTGTATTTAAAAGGGGAGATTTTTATTACCTGAGTGTTACCAGTTATCCTATAGATTACGATGCTACTTATTTGTTTAGATCAAGCACTCCTTTTAATTTTTCAAGTACACCGATTGCAAGACTTCAAAGTCATGCAGGAGAATGGTTTGAAGACAAGCGGGATGGTTCCCTTTACCTAACTCACGTTGGTGGCGGCCAAGGTGGAGTGTGGAGTTCTCGGGTCTATGGGTTATAAAGTACTTGAGCTAGATAATGTCAGCAAAAATTTTGGTGATATCTCAGTCTTAAAAAATATTTCGCTGAATTTATTTGAGGGGGAGTTGCATTTTTTAGCGGGGGAAAACGGCGCTGGAAAATCAACTCTGATGAAAATTGTTTCTGGAAATTTGTGCCAATCTTCTGGCGAAATTAATTTTCAGGGCAATAGCGTAGAAATGTGTCATCAAGAACTTTCTCTTCTTGAGAATTTGTCGGTAGTGGATAATTTTTTTTTAGGACGAGAAATTTCAAAATTTTCTTTTATTCGTAGAAAAATTCAAAAAGAAAGAATGCAGAAGTGGCTAAAAAAAGTTTCTCTTAAATTGTCCGGTGATGAATTGGTTCGAAATTTGAGCTTGTCACAAAAATATCTTTTAGAAATGGCCAGAGTAATATCAAGAGATAGTAAGATTTTAATATTAGATGAACCGACTGGGGGACTTTCTCAAATTGAAGCAGAAATTATTTTTAAAGTGATTTTTGAATTAAAAAAAGCTGGAAAAGCAGTTTTTTATATCTCCCATAAAATGCATGAAATGCTTTTACTCGCAGATCGCATTACAGTTCTTCGAGATGGAGAGAAGATTTCAACCATAAAAATAGCAGATTATTGTGAAGAAAAATTTATCAAAGATTTAGTAGGGCGAAGTTTAGGTGAGTATTTTCCTCAAAGAGAGGCAATAACAGGAGAATGTGTGCTGGAAATCGAGCGGCCCTCGCTGAAATTATTTAAAGGTGAAATTTTAGGACTGGCAGGGCTTGAAGGATCGGGGCATCGAGAAGTTTTTAATAAAATATTTTTTTCACCTGAAAAAAGTATTGCAAATGGCCAAGCATATGTTACCAATGATCGAAAAAATACGGGGCTTATTTTAAATCATTCTATACTGCAAAATATTTCTCTTCCTATTTACAAGAGGGAGAGTCTGTTCAGCTTAATACGAGAAAAAAACTGTAAAAAAATTGCTCTTTCTTTGAAGGAAGGCCTCAAGATTAAAAGTGAAAATTTAGAAAAAGAAGTGGGGCTTTTATCTGGGGGAAATCAACAAAAAGTGGTGCTTGCCAAGTGGCTGGCGACTGACCCTCAAATTTTGATTTTAGATGAACCTACCCGAGGGATTGATATTGGGGCCAAGGTCGAGATTTATCAATTGCTTTGTGATTTTGTTAATAATGGCGGAGCAATTCTGCTTTATTCGTCAGAGATGAATGAACTTCTTGGGCTCTCTGATCGAATTGTGACTCTATATCAAGGGCAGATTCAAAATTTTTATGGGCGTAAAGAAATTGATCTTCAAGAAAAAATCATGAGTGATATTATAGGAGCAAAATATGCAAACCCAAACTTTAAAGAAAATAAAACCTCTAGAATTGAATCAGATGAGTATTCCTTCGTGGCCGAGAACTCTGGGGGCCCTGGCCTTAGTTCTTCTGCTTGGAATAATTTTTAATGCTGACGGATCTTTTTTAAAATTATCAACTCATCTTGATATGTTAAGACAAGTTTCTGTTCCGGGAATTTTGGCCTGTGGTATGTGTTTAGTTATTGTTACTAGCGGAATAGATCTTTCAGTGGGAAGTATTTTGGGATTATCCAGTGTCTTATTTTCTCTTTTTACCATTCATAAAGGATACAGCGCTTTTCATTCCCTCGCTCTTTGCTTCTTGATTGGAGTTTCGGTGGGCCTTTTCGCTGGATTTCTCATCACTAAATTTAAATTGCAACCCTTTATGGCGACACTTGCTATGATGGTTCTTCTTCGAGGTATAGCGAAGTGGGTGAGTGGAGGGCAAAAAATTTCTACTGCCATTCAAAATGCCGATGGAACTTTTAGATATATCGAACTACCTCCCATTTTTGCTTTTCTCGATCATAAAATTGGGGGAAATTCTGTCGCCATGGTCACTGTTGTTTTTATTTTTGCTGCTTTTTTTTCTTGGGTTATTTTGCACAAAACTTATTTTGGAAAACATCTTTTAGCAGTCGGTGGTAATGAGGCGGCGGCAAGGCTTTCAGGAGTTAATGTCACTGCGACAAAACTTCTGGCCTATGCTTGGTGTGCGCTAATGGCGACGATTGCGGGAATTTGTCAGGCCGTTCAAGAGGGCCAAGGTGATCCAGAAAGTGGGACGGGTTATGAACTTACTGCCATAGCGATGGTTGTTATGGGCGGCACCACTTTGGCCGGGGGAAAAGGCAGTATTATTACTGCACTTTTAGGTGTTTTAGTGATTGGTTATTTAGAAAAGATTTTAAGTTTAAATGCTGTGCCAGAATCAATTCGTTTGATGCTGACAGGGGTGATTATTGTTTGTGCCGTTTTACTACAAAAAAATGAACAACCATAGAGCCAGCCTCGCAGATTCCTGCTCGTTGTGTTAATTTTGCTAAGCACTTTCCTTTGATTTCCAGAAAGTTTGAGGTAGCGTTTTTCTCAAAATTTAATGTGAATCGAGGAGATGATCTTATGTTAAAGTATTTGCCAAAAATTGTTTTATTTTCTCTTGCACTTATTGTTGGTCGTGCTTTTGCGGTCCCGGCCAAAAGAATGGCCAAAACAAAATTTGTCATCGGCATGAGCCAATGCAATCTCGGTGAGCCTTGGCGTGTACAAATGAACGCCGATATTGCTGCCGCTGCGAAGGCCCATAATAATTTAGAAATTATTTTTAAAGATGCGGCAAATGATACCTTAAAACAGCGAGCGCAAATTGAAGAATTTGTTTCAAATAAAGTAGATCTTATTATTGTTTCTCCAAAAGAAGCAGCACCCCTCACCAAACCAATTGCTGAAGCTTATCAGAATGGAATTCCGGTTATCGTTCTTGATCGCAGAGTTTTGGGTACTGACTATACTACATTTATCGGTGCAGATAATGCCAAAATTGGAAAAGCAGTTGGCGAATGGATTTTTAAAAAAACTAACGGTCTTGGAAATGTGGTTGAGTTAGAAGGTTTAATGACTTCAACCCCGGGACAAGATCGCCATAGCGGTTTTAGAAAAGGAATTGCCGGATCAAAACTCAATGTGGTTTTTGAGGCCGATATGAAATGGCTAGAACCCAATGCCAGAAAAGAAATGGAATCGGCACTTGCAGTTCACAAGGATATCAAAGTAGTTTACGCCCATAATGATCCAGGGGCCCATGGTGCATTTTTGGCGGCAAAAGCTCAAGGGCTTGCTGATAAAATTTTATTTGTCGGTGTAGATGGACTTCCTCAAGAGGGCAAGGCCTATGTTGAACAAGGAATTTTAGCGGCTTCATTTGAGTATCCAACAGGTGGAAGAGAAGCAATTGAATCGGCTCTTAAAATTTTTGCTGGACAAAAAGTTGAGAAAGAAATGACCTTGAAGTCTCGCGTTTACACCAAAGATAATGTTAAAAATGGCGGAGCTTGGCTTTAATGAAAAAATATTCTATTGGTCTTGATTACGGCACAGAATCGGTACGGGCCATTTTAGTTGATACTCAAAATGGCGATACCATCGCTGTTAGTGTTGAACACTATCTTCACGGTATAATGTCACCATGTCCCGATTTTGCACTTCAAGACCCGCAAGACTATTTAGATTCTGGGTGGAAAGTTTTAAAAGAGGTTGCCTCGAAAGTTTCAAAAAATGAAATTATTGGTATCGGTGTTGATTTTACCGCCTGTACCATGTTTCCAGTTGATGCCAAGGGTGAACCCTTGTGTTTTAATTCCAACTTCAAAGATAATCATCACGCTTATGCAAAGCTTTGGAAACATCATGGGGCCAAAAAAGAGGCGGATGAAATAAATCGTTTGGCGACGGTGAGAGGTGAAAAATTTCTTGATTACTATGGAGGCATAATTTCTTGTGAATGGATGCTGCCTAAAGTTTTTGAAACTTTAAGATGTGCTCCAGAAGTTTTTAATCAGACTAAATATTTTGTAGATGCTGGGGACTGGATTGTATTTAAACTAACTGGATCTTGGGTTCGAAGTGCCACATTTGCCGGCTATAAAGGACTTTGGAGTATAGAGGAAGGATATCCTTCAAAAGAATTTTTGAATGCGCTTGACCCTCGTTTGGAAAATATTGCCAGCACTTGGATTTCTCCTGTTATGGCCCCGGGAACTTTGGCGGGATTATTATCAGTTGATGTTGCTAAGGAGTTAGGACTACAAAATAATATTGGTGTTAGTGTGGCGACAATCGACGCTCACAGCGGCGTTCCGGGCATGGGTGTTTACTCTGACCGAACGGCTTGTTTTATTATGGGAACCTCAAGTTGCCATATGTTCCTTTCGGGAAGCCTTCACCTTTTTAAAGGAATGGCTGGCGCAGTTCACGATGGGATTATTCCAGGGTTAATTGGTTATGAATCAGGACAAGCTGCGGTTGGGGATTTATTTGCATGGTTTGTAAAAAAATTTCTTAAAGATGAAAAAAATCTTAATGCCTTTGAAGTTATTTCAAAGGAAGCTTACTCCTTAAAACCCGGAGCACATGGACTGGTTGCCCTTGATTGGATGAATGGCAATCGCTCTATTTTAATGAATCATAATTTGACTGGAAATATTTTAGGACTCACGCTTGATACAACTTCTGCAGAAGTTTTTAGGGCCCTGGTTGAAGGAACTGCTTTTGGAACAAAAAAAATAATTGAAACGTATCGGAATGCGGGGATTGTTATTGATAATATCACTGTTTGCGGTGGGCTTTCTCTTTTAGATGAAGTCATGCAAATTTATTCTGATATTTTAGAAATGCCTATCAACATTGCCGAATCCAATCAGGCAGTGGCCCTTGGTGCTGCTATTTTTGGAGCACTCGCTTGTGGCAAAGGAAATGGCGGCTATGATCATATTGAAGAGGCCGTTACTCACATGGTAAAACCTGCGCTTAAAACACATTCCCCAAACCCAGATCACTTTAAAAATTATCGTGAAATCTACAAGCATTATAAAACATTGCATGATTTTTTTGGAGTTGATCACCCTGAAATTATGCAAGAACTTAAAGAATTAAAACTGAACAATAATAGATAAGGAGTTTACTATGGCCAAAATTGTCGACATTTATTTGCCCCTGGATGAACGAGAGGCGCCAAATCAAACAGTGTGGCCGGTGGCCATGAAACAATTAGAAGAAATAAAAAAAGTTATAAAAAAATATGGTTGGGAAGCAAATGTTCTTAATCCTGAAAAACCTGTGGCCTCAGTGGCAGAGGGCCTACGAGTTATTAAAAATGCCAAAGGTGACCGTTTTATCAATTTTATGGCCGGTTGGACTTACCCCGATTTTTCTGTTTCCCCCATGTATCAACTTCGCCCTGCAACTCCAAAACTTATTTTAGGAAGTAGCATTCCAGATTTTCCAGGAGCTGTTGGCGTTCTTGCTGCACAATCAGGCCTTGCTCAAATGGGAGTAGAGACTTCACGTCTTTTTGTAGAGCATTTTGATCGTCATGAAACTTACGAAAAAGCAATCTGTGAATTTTTGCAAACTGGCCAATATGAAAGCTACTATCCAAAAACAATCGATATAAAAGTTTCTGAAGAAGATAAAAAGAAGGCATTCAATGTAAAAAACAAATTGAAAGGCATGGTTTATGCTTCAGTCGGCCCCCGTTCAATGCAGATGTGGAATAAGATTTCCGAAGCGGATTTTCTAAAAGTTTTTGGAATTGCCCGTGAGGGATTTGATGGCCTCAGGTTGGCAAAAATGGCGGAAAATATTCCAACAGAAAGAGCAGAAGCGGCCATGCAATTTTTAATCGACAAGGGCATGGATTTAAAAATGGGTGTTGATCCTAAAACATCTCTTACCAAAGATATGGTTATTTTTCAGATGAAAGTTTATTTTGCACTTCTAGATCTCAAGAAAAAATTTGGACTAGATTTTATGGGAGTACAAGATCAACTTGATTGGATCGAACATTATCCAGCTACAGATTTAACTTTAGGTCTTATGAATAATCGTTTGCGCCCTGAAGGCGACGGAGAAACTTTTGTTGTTTCAACCGAAGCTGACGATGGTGCTGCTCTTACGATGCAAGTATTAAAAATGCTCAATAATAATGATCCAGCTGGATTTAACGATCTTCGTTATTGGGATAGTGAAAAAGGTCTTTATTGGTTTGTAAATTCTGGTTCTCTAGCTCCTTACTTTGCAAATAAAAGCCACGATTCATTAAAAGGTGCTTGGTCAGAAAGACAAACTCCGATGTACTTTAAAGAAGGCGGTGGAACTTCTTCCGTCGTTGTAAGACATCCAGGCGTTGTAACTTGGGCAAGGTTCTCCTATCGCAATCATCAGCTTTATCTGTGTGCCGGTCGGGGAGTCACTGATGTTCCTACTGATCTACAGTGGAAGGAAAGATCTGCAAGATGTAGTCCTGATTGGCCACACTGGTATATTAAACTTTGTGGAAAAATTGAAGAAAAAATTAATAGTAACCACCCAATGACAGCATTCGGAGATCACCTGGGGGCACTTAAGGAACTCGCCGGTCAACTTGACATACCTTTTGAGTGTTATGATTATAAAACCCCTGAGCAAATTCATAATGGAGAACGCCTCTAATTTATAGGAGATTATATGACAAAGTTAATAAGTGTAGTATTTTTGATTTCAAGCTTTTCGCTTTTTGCTTCTGAAGTAGATTTACAAAAAAGTACTTTTTCTTGGCTTGGAAAAAAAATAGCAGGCGAACATCATGGAACTGTTATTTTAAAATCAGGCCATGTCGAACAAGAGAAAGGCAAACTTAAGTCTGCAGAATTTGTAGTTGATTTGAGTACAATTGATGTAGTAGATTTAGACGGTGAATTTAAAACAAAACTTTTAACTCACCTAAAGAGTCCTGACTTTTTTGATATCGAAAAATACCCCACAGCAGCTTTAAAATTTAAGGAGATTAAGGCCGGTGTGGCGACTGCTGATTTGACGATAAAAGGCAAAACAAATCCTGTAACTTTTAAATTGAAAGAAGATAAAATGGGTTACAAGGGAACTTTGAAATTTGATAGAACAAAATTTGATATGATTTATAATTCTAAAAATTTCTTTAAAAGCCTTGGCGATAAAATAATTAACGATGAAGTATCTGTCGATTTTAATGTTGTTATGAAATAAAAATTGGTGCTAAAGACATGACAAATGAGTCAAAAATAATTGGGATTGGAAAATGTATTCCTAGCAAAGTTGTAACTAACAATGATCTTGCTAAACTTATTAATACTTCTGATGAATGGATTAAACAGAGAAGTGGGATTGAAGAACGTCATTGGGTTAGTAATAACGAATCGGGATCTGATTTAGCACTTATTGCTGCTAATGAGGCCATTTTAAATGCTAAAATAGACAAAAACCAAATCGACATGATTATTTTTGCGACTATAAGTCCTGATCATTATTTTCCAGGAAATGCTTGTTTCTTACAGGCAAAACTTGGGATTTCAGGGTGCCCTGCTTTGGATGTTAGGCAACAGTGCACTGGTTTTATCTACGCACTTTCTCTCGCAGACCTTTATATCAAGCAGGGTATTTATAAAAATATTCTACTGGTTGGAGCTGAGGTTCAGTCTAAAGGGTTGGATAAAAGTGATAAGGGTAGAGATGTTACTGTTTTGTTTGGCGATGGTGCAGCTGCGCTTGTTTTAACACGTAATGAATGTCGTGATCCCAAAGTTGATAGTCTTATTTTTAGTACCCATCTGCATGCTGATGGGGCCTTTGCAAAAGAATTATGGGTATCAGGTTTGGGTATGGGTAATGGCGATGCTTTGGTCACCCGTGCTGAAGTTGATGAAGGGATACATTTTCCAAGGATGAATGGGAAAGTTGTTTTTACTCATGCGGTGAGACGCATGTGTGAAGTTTTAAATGAGGCCCTTACTCATAATAAAATAGCAATTACTGACGTAGATTTTTTTCTTTTCCATCAAGCAAATTTAAGAATCAATGAAAAGGTAGCTGAACTGCTCGGAATACCTGCTCATAAAGTTTTTAATACCATTCAAAAATATGGCAATACAACGGCAGCAACAATTCCCATTGGAATGTATGATGCAATTAAAGAAGGTAAGCTTAGGCCTGGTATGCTAGTTGCTAGTGCTGCTTTTGGCAGTGGCTTTACCTGGGCAAGCGCACTTTTTCGTTATTAGGGAAAAAGAGAACATATTTTAATTTTCTTATAGTTATCTTAAATTAAACATTCCAGTGAAGATACCCATCATCGCTTTTTCAATATAAGGAGCGGCAATTTTAGGAAGAAGATCAATCGCAGGAATAACATCAACGGTTAAATAAACCAGATAATCGTTGTTTTGAAGTTTCGCAAGATGAAGAATACCCACTTTATATTTAATGCCTTTAGTTTGAGGGTTACTCATGTCAGCGACAAATTTATAAGAGAGGAAAGCTCCAGCAGGACTGGAGATTTGATAATAATTGGCCACTTCAAAAATTTCCATTCTCCTAAAAGGGAATGGAGCACCTGTTTCATAATGGGCCAGGTGTCTTCTAATTTGTTTCCCATTTATATTAAGGGTGTCCAATTCTCTTGATTCAAAAAATTTTACGTCTTGACTATCTTCAGCGTAGACCGGCCATTGTGCAAAATCAAAAAACTTATTCACTAACTCCATATGGTCTGTGTATTCTGTGTTATCAAATTTTGCAATAAGAGAAACGCGGATAACTCTGCGACCCTCCTCGCTGTCAACCACATCATTTCCATAACAAAAACTTTTTTCTTGAAAACAATTTGTTGGGATTTTTGGCAATTCATTGGCGGCAAATGCACCAATACACCAACTGGAAAAAATAAAAATTTTTAAAAAACTGTTCATATATTATTCCCCCTTAAATTAAGGATTTGTTTTCTCATTGCTATATTCTTGCAAATTAGCTTCATTTTGTAACCAATTTAGTGATGTCTGGACTTGTTTGATAAATATTTCATTATCATTTGTCCCTAATCTGGCAAGAGAATGGAGTGCCATTTTGGCATCACTTGATAAATTGGGACGCCATCTAATTCTTTGAATGGTATAATTCAAAACGTTATAGGATTTTGGTAAAAGCACAGCACTTTCGTTAATAATTTGTGTCAGGTCAGTATTGGGGAGTTTATTAATTTTTCCAGCAAGAGCTAAATAATTATTTTGGTTTTGTTGGTTAAAAATAAAAGAATGAAAAAAGGTAGACCAGTCCGGGATTTCATTGCTTGCCATAAGATGAGAAAGAGCGATTGCCCCATCGCCGTTTTTCCCTTTTTTAAACGGGTGAATAAGATTTAGAGTCATTGTTTTTAATTCATCAACAAATTTAACTGAACGATTTTGATAAATGGAAAGTAGCTCGGGAGTTTTATCAATGAGAAATTTGTTAATAAAATTGAAGGAATCAAGAAAGACTACTTTTCGCTGGCCATTTAAATTCAAAAAAGGCGTTTTTAAAGATTTTAAAAATGTATCAATACTTAATTTATTTTTTGAAATGAAGCTTGATTCAAGCAACTGTCTTATATCGTTTTTGTAGGAGTCAATAAATAACGAATTGTTAAGATCCAGTCTTAACATAAAATCTTGTGTCAGTTCATTTAGTCTTTGAACAATATTTTGTAATCCTTTGTCGCTGAATTTTGCCAGTCCATCTAAGGACATATTAAAAAAACTAGAAACTTCATCAGGCGTAAAATGACTCGAGAGAGCAGAGAAGGCCTTAAAATTTTCTTGTAAAATAAATGGTTTTATTAATTCAAGTGAAGGGAGAGTCCATAATCTTTCTGAACCGAATTTAGAATAAATATGATTTAAAAATAATGGTAATGTTTTGCTAAAGCTTGGATAGGTTTCCGCATCTTCAGGGTAGGCCAAACAATAAAACAGTGATTCTCTTAGCCCTTTATGCTCTGGAAGCTGTAAAGTTTTTATTAAATCACTTAAAAAATAGAGAATTGGAGCATCGGGATTTTTATAGTTTTTAAATAGAGGAAGAAGTATTTCTTCTAAGAATTTTTGAATGTTGCCATTTTTTAAATCATCTTTGGCCTCTAAGTTTACGCCTAATCTCCAAATTGCATGATCGTAAGCTTCAGATTGTTGTCTGAAGATTGAACTCATATAATAGAGCTTGGCGCTTAGCATGCCAGGTTCTTTTGAATAAAATCCTTTATGATCGGAGACAACTTTAGAAAGATATTCGTTAATCTCTTCACTTTCTTCTTGAGGGGAATTTAACCAGTGCCTGGCCTTGTCGATGTTATTGTTGTTTTCTTGAAGGTCCTTATGGAATTGGATACTGGCAATGACCTTAGAAAACTGTGAAGGGAGTTGAGGGTTTTTTCCAAGATCAAAAAAGATATTAAATGTTTCTTCTAGTGATTTAAAGGGCAATCCAAGTTGTGCACCATTTTCATTTTTTTTAGTAATGAGATTGTGTTCTTCCCAAAGGTTTTGACAAAATAGTTGGGTTGCTTCATCACGCACTTTTATATTTAGTTCATTTCGGATTCGCTCCGCTGTTTCTTTTGCAAATGGGCCATTTTTTACAATGTAGGGACAAAAATAAGAAAGGGATTTGCTGTAGAGATATTCTTTTAAACTGTCGATTGCTTGTATTTCTTCACCGTTTCGTGTTTGAAAGTTTTTAAAGACAATTGGACAAGGAAAATTTTGGCCTGGTGATTTTTCGCATTCTTTGCCGATACCGACAAAGGGTGCGAATTTACTTTGAGAATTTACGGTTAATAATTGAAGTGATGATAAAATTTCAATAATTAAACGAGAGTTTCCTAATACCCCTCTTAATTCTCTTTGACCTTTTTTATCGATTGGTAATTTATTCCAAGGAACTTGTAACCAATTATTTTGGGTGAATACATCCAACGATTTTTTAATAGTATCTTCTAAATATATTTCTTCGGATGCTAAATCTTCTGGGAAGTGTTTCAAATATATGTGCCATAATTTATTTTCCTCGGCAGGCAGACTTAAAAAATTAGCGCGAATATCAGGTCGTTTTTTAAGAATTATTTTTTCTATATTATAGGCATCTTCTTGAGCAGGAAGTAGATCACTCGCTATAAGAAAATTTTGAGAAATAAATAGAGCAAAGGCCCGTTTTTCTTTGAGCGTATAGTTTTCAGATTTTATATATTTTTGAAGTTTGATTGGGGGAGCTGTCAGTTTAAATTGATCAACGAAATTGACCCATGAAAAGGTATTTGCTAAAAAATTATAATAATCAGTTTGGAACCATTTTAAAAAAAGGTCAGTCGTATTTTTTGAAATATCTTTTGAAACAGCGACATCTTCTCCTATATATTTTTCAATTTTCCAAATATTTTTTGAAAATAAATCTCCGACATTTAGCGGAGGTTTCGTCAGTTCTGGGCCTTTGTAGTGAAATTCATTACCAATCTTTTGATAGATAAACTCAATTGATTTTTTTTCTTGGCCCAAAGTAAACCAAGGTGTTTCTTCCTCGTAGGGATCGAGTCGTTGATTTTTAAAGAAACTTCCTGGTGCCTGTACTCGCGCTAAAATGGCCTCAAGTCGATTGATATCTTTTTTGGCAATTTTTGAAAGGATGTCATCTGGAATATTCTTAAGATTTAATATTTCAATTCCCGCTCGTTCATAGAATCCTTCGGGACCGATCCCTTGGATTACAGTTCTGGCCTTTTGGTCGCGGTATATTTGGTCAGAGAATAAACCTTGCCATGGTGATAAATAATTTTTCGCCTGTCTTAAATAAATTGCTAATAGTTGTTCGAAGAAACGTGTTGAGGGTGAATCTTCGCTAAAGTCCAGCCGTGCTAACGTTTGAGCAGTAAGGTTTTCATTTCCATTTATAATTTCTTTTAAATGAATCAACGAATTAATTGGATAATCTAAATTTCCAAGATTAAGTTCATGAATTACCGTGCTATTTTCTTTTTGTTTTTTTATTAAAAAATCGAGTGCTGAGATGGTAAAATTTTTAAGGTCTTGCCCTTCTATCCCCGCTTGATGCTGGGTTTTCCTTTTTGTATTGCTTTTATTTTTATCTTCTTGTGAAATTCTGTTTTGCCAGGGAGAATTGACAATAATTTGTCCAAATCTATTTAGGCTTTTGTCATCAAGGCAGGCGTCACTTTCTTCTAGGGAGCATGGAAAGTTGGTGTTTATAGATTGAGCGATAAATTCAAGTGCCAGAGAGTAGAGGGGCGGTAAATGATAGGGGCAAAGCTCATTTGGTCTGATATAAGCGTCAAAAATGTTTTCAAACTCAGACGGCGATTGTCCCTCTTTTAGTCCTTTTAAATCGACTCCTGGGCAAGAATGAATTGCTCCGCCCTCAATTAATTTATTTTCAACAAACTGATGTAGCTTGGCGCTGCCAATTTTAATATTAAGTGAGAGTAGTGCTTGAGGCCCAGATTGCCCAATAATTTCCTCAACCGCAGACATTAATTCAGTGAGATCGGAAACTTTTGGGGTTTGACCATGAGTTCCTGTTGTACTGTAAAAATTTAAAATTGAGGCGAAATGTTTAAAGGGAGAAGTTTGTGATTTTAATATTTCCTGTAGTCCTAATTTCCATTTTTCTAAATTGTCAGCAATATTCTCACTGCCCAATAAGGATTGTTCAAATGTTGTGGCAGCTTTTATCAGTTCATTTTTTTCTTCCAGTGACATTTTATTTAGAAATTGGTTGGTATAAATACTTGGGCCATTTGCGCTTTTTAAGGAGTTTAAAATGGGGCAACTTTCTTCTTCTTTGGTGAGGGCAGGGGTGAGCCATTGCTCTAGACATAATTGTTTTGAGTTTGAAGTAAGAAGCATTCCATCGCTAATCGAAATCATTCTATCTAATGGTTCAGTGAGTTCTTTGGTGTAAAAAAAATTTGAAACTAATTGGTACTGATGGCCTTGTAATTCTTGTCCATGGAGTTGTTGATTGATAAAGGATGATAGATATAAGGGAAAATCACTGGCGGATAAATCTTCAAATGTTTTGAGTAGTTTTGGTGCCATCTCATCGTTATTTAAATTAAGTAGAAATCGCATAAATGGTTTTGGATAAAACTCACTAAAAAATTTTTGTAAATGTACTAATCGCTCTTCTGTTAGAGATTGATTTGGAGTAGTTTCAATGTCATTAAAAAGGCCACGTTCAATGAGAACCCTTGTCGTTCGAAGAAACGGATAAGCAGCAGCTTCGTTTGCTTGATCTTTGTTATCTTTTTGATCTGGAAAATTAAAAAGAAGAATTTTAGTGAACTCTTCAAGGCCATCAACTCCTAGTAATCGAATAAGTTTATTCGTCCCATAAAATTTTTCATTTCCGGCCAGGTCTGATTCAGTTAGACAGCTTAGAAATTTGTAGAGAAATGATCCAGAGAAATCGATATCTTTTGGAAGGGCAATACTCTTGCAGGCGGAAAGTGCAC
>JAHEZZ010000023.1 GCA_023250815.1 Bdellovibrionales bacterium | reverse complement strand
TATAACCAACAACTAAAAGAAATTTGCCAAAAGAAAAAGGCCGCCTGAGATCGCAATAAAAAAGCGGAGAGAAATCTATGCAAATTTTAAAAATGTTTCTTTTATTGTCACTGCTGACAGGCTGTATGGAACAACAAGCAGGGAAAAAAACTGTATCCCAAACTCAAAGTCAAACTGAAACAATCAAATCACAACCAGCGGTGAATATTCCCCAACCTGTCTCAGCTGCTGAAACTCAAGTCGTAGTAGCGCAAACCCAAACAGCTCCCTTTCAAGCAGAAGTTGGCATGGCCCAAAAGACCGTGCAGATATCACAAGCTGAAATGATCAAGGCACAAGCAGCGGTGACAAATATTGCTCCGGCGACGGCCACAGTATCTGCAGTTGCTCTACAACCCAAACTTGAGCTGATCAAAGCGGCCGTAGATACCAACGCAATTCAAGCAGAAACTACTGCCTTCGCAGGAATGGCGACGGCCACTCAAAAAATAATACCGCAGACACAGCAAACCATGGGACTGAAAATTCCAATAGGCACAGTCTTAAGCAAAGGCCAGCTGACGGTAGATATAATAAAATTTATGCCAAAAAAATATGTAGTTATTATGGCCAATTGGAACGATGGTAACTTTGCTGCAGAAGCGCGAAATTTGGCAACAAGGCTTAAGAGCGAAGGCATATGGAAGGTCATACTCTTAGACGAAAACTACCCTCTCCCCTTAAATCCTGGGAATATGCAAACAGTAATACAAAAAGCATTGGAACCAGTTCAACGAGGTGACACTGTTTGGATGGAGATTTTAGGCCATGGTTCGGAAGTTATAAAGAAACTTGTAACCTACGATGTTCTCCTAGGACAAATTAACAACCTTTCAGAACACTACCCCTACTTAGATGGCGCTACCGTGGCCGAAGATGCCACCATTTTGGCAACTCATTTCATCGACGTTCACATGAACCGAATGGGTGCACCGGCAAATCTCTACACCACGATGATACGGGATATAACTTTGGATCTCTCCTCCAGAGGAATCAATCTGGCAGTCCTCGATCATTCTTGTTACGCCGGAGCAACTGCAAGGTTAATAGAGTATATTAGCAACCAATCAAGCGACGGAACTCAACTGTGTGCGATTAGCACTACTGGAGTTTTAAATCCCGGTAAAACTGATGGCCCCTTTGTTGGCCCATTTTTACAGCAGTCAGCGGTAAATGGTATCGATCGCTCAACTATCACGATGAACGATTACGCCAACTATATCTCTGAAAAATACTATGCCGAACATGTTATAGGAAAAAGCAGGCTTCAATCTATCGGCTACAGAACTGGATGTAATCACACCATGCCCCTGCGAGATACGCTCTCCCTGGCCAGAGATGCTTACTCCAGTTACTGGGATTGGGGCCGTCATCGCCCTTCCCATGTGGCCCGAGAACCCCAAAGATACACCTATATTGAATTTGATCCAAGGCCAGTTATCCCCAATAATCCACGAGTCAATATCGCAAGTGGTTTGGTGAGGTGGTTTAGTGAATCAAATCTCAAGCTCTATACCGAAAATGCTTTTGGCCCCTGGCTGATGGGAGAATCTTCAATTGCTTCCCCGGCAGAGATGGCAGAAAGCGCAGAGACTAGCGTCTTGATGTATCAAGTTGGTGTCAGTATGCAAAACCGTATTTTAGATCATGGAGATAAGGTTGCCACTTTGGATTTAATGTTAACGAACATGTATCCCTTTACAGGATATCATCTGAACAAGGCGACAAACACTCTCGTCTTTGACGACAATCAATATAATATGACAGTGGACTCTTATTTACGTGAGGTTTTTACTAAATATTGCCTATGCGAAAGACCGGCGGAGTGGAGCATCGGTTGCAGCAAAGCAGAATTGCCACTACCCTCCAGCTTTGCCCTTGATCCGCAAAATTTAATTTGCAAAAATCCAGCTTCGTTCCGCGATTTTATTATCACTGATAGAAATATCATGAGTACCCTGAATGCTGTCAATCAAGCGCAAAAAGATCTCATCGATTACTCCGTCTTCAATACTCAAGTTATCCAGCACTGGGAAAAAATGGGAGGGGGATGTGTTTCGAAATCCTGTCGTGCCATCAAACTCTAAAGCAAAAAATAAATCTGTGCAAATTTTAAAAATGTTTCTTTTATTGTCATTAGTGACAGGCTGTATGGAACAATTTTCCCAAAAAAAGGCCGTATCCCCAAGACGGGCTCAAGCTGAAACAGTCACATCCAAACCCGTGGCGAACGCACCCCAAGCCTCTCCTGAAACTCCCGTTTCCACACCACAAGTTGAAATTATTCAAAATACAGCACCAGCAGTGATTAAAGCTCAAGCGGTTTCAGACACTATCGCGGCGGCCGAGACTACTCTATCTCCGACAATCAGCAGGGCAGTGACCGAGGCAGGAATTCTGGCCGTCGATACACAAACTGGTACTTCGACATTTCAAGGACAGATCGACTCCCAAATTTTGCAAAAGGCCCCTCCCAAAAGTTATTTTCTGGTCATTACCGCCAATTGGACTGATCCAGGTTTTGGCAAAGAGGCCAGAACTTTAGGCGAAAAAATTCTGGCAGAAGAAGGCAAATGGAATGTCCAATTACTAGATGAAAACTACCCCATCGATCCCGGCCAGAGCAAGATGAAGGCGATCGTACAAAAGGCCATTCAATCTGCAAAAAGAGGAGACACCGTCTGGCTCGAAGTTTTAGGACATGGTAGTGAAATCAACAATAGCGGAGGTGCTAACTATGTTGGACTTCTCGCTCAAAGCAATAACCTTTCCATTCAATACCCGTATATCGACAAATTTTCTACATCCATACAAAGCGATATGATGGGAACACATTTTGTTGATGTGCATATGAACCGACCTAATGGCCCATCGAATTTAACAGCACGAGACATGTACGAGATTGCTTCAGATCTTGCAGCAAAAGGAATTAGTGCCGCCATAGTCGATCATTCTTGTTACGCAGGGGCGAGTGTAAAACTGCTCGAACCACTGGAAAAAAATCTTGAACTTGGAAATCATATATGTGCCATCAGCTCAACCGGGGTGATCACGCCCGGTAAAACTGATGGGCCATTCGTAAGTTCTTTCTTGAATGAGGCAAACATAAACGGCGTAGATCGCACAAGTCTCACCATGAACGATTACGCCAACTTCATCTCCCAAAAATACTATGCTGAACACAATACTGGCAGCAGACTGCAATCCATCGGCTACAAAACAGCTTGCACCCACACCATGGCCTTGAGAGATACCCTTTCAGCAGCTTCTAGTGCTTATTTCAGCTATTGGGATTGGATGCGAACCCATCCCTCACATGTTGCCCGCAACCCTGAAAGATACACCTATATCGACTTTGATCCGGCCCCAGTTAACCTGAATAATCCCAGGAATTATATTTCAGATGGATTAGTTAGATGGTTTAACGAAACCAATCTCAAAATGTACACCGAAAATGCCTTCGCTCCTTGGCTTATAGCAGAGTCTTCAATGCTAAATTTCGCAGGGATTGAAAAAAATACGAGTGACAGTTATTTAATATACCTATCAGGGGTTATTTTGCTTGGTAAAATATTAAATTATAGGGACAGGGTTGTGGTTTTAGACAACGACTTAACTCAGACCTCCTATTTGTTCAGCGGATACAGGCCTTACAATAACTTTCCCTACATTCCTCTTCCAACGGGCCCAGTGATGATGACGACTGACGCCTACTTAAGAGAAGTTTTCACAAAATACTGCCTGTGTAAAAATCCAGCGAAGGCCGGCGCAAGTGCTAATTGTTGGCAATCCTTGCCTCCTGTGGATTTTTTCTTCGCTCAAAATCCCAACATCATTTGCGACAGTCCTTCTTACTTTAGATCTTTTGTCCTACAAGGAACCGGAAAATTGATCAGTTTGGATAACCTAAATTACGCCGAAACAGAGGTCATCAATTACTCTAAAGTAGTCAGCAAAAGAATCCAGAACTGGGAAGTAGGGGGCTGTGTTTCTAGCGCCTGCCAAGCAATCAAACCTTAACTCGTCAAGATAGGGTAATACCAATTTGCAATTTGTATAATTTACGACTTAAAAATTTTTTGTTACAATTTAAAACATGTTATTTTTTTTTATCAAATCCCTTCATATTATTTTTGTAGTTACTTGGTTTTCTGGACTCTTTTATATTGTACGGCTTTTTATTTACCAAACTGAAGCGCAAAAAAAATCAGAAATAGAAAAAAAAATTCTAACTGATCAATTTCAAATTATGCAAAAAAGACTTTGGTTTGGAATTACATGGCCTTCGGCAATCATCACTTTTATTTTGGGCCCCTGGTTATCTTATTTTTTTTGGCCCCTACACCAACACCCCTGGCTGATAGCAAAATTCCTTCTTGTTATAGTTCTCGCAATCTATCATTTTAGTTGTCACAATATCTTTGAACAGATGAGACAGGGAATATACAAGTATTCCAGTCAACAACTCAGAATTTGGAATGAGATTGCAACGATACTTCTCTTTCTAATCATTTTTGTGGTGATATTTAAATCGCTTTTTTCAATCTTCTACGGTCTCACCCTTCTTTTTGTTTTGGCCTTCATTTTTGGCATAGCAATTAAAATCTATCAGCATACACGCCAAGATTAAAGAGTATAACATTTTCTTACCGCCTTAAATGGTTCTTTTTAATGCATATAAAATTTGTCAGAATAGATGAACTCTACCGTACAAAAGGAATTGTTATGGAAAAAATCACAAAATTATTTGTCCCTCTGTTCATGGGAATTATTTCTCTTGTCTCATTTGCAAATCAAATTCCACTTTCTCCGTATTCCACAAATCGCCTTATCGTTAAATTAAAAAAGGGAGAAACCCTTTCTCATTTTGAAAATGTTTCTCGCACTCAACATCTTTTCGAGGGTGTTTACGTACTCTATAGTAAAAACATCAATGAATTAGAAAAAGAACTTAAAGCTGAAAATATATTTGAATATATAGAACACGATTACTACCACGATACCATTAAGCTTGAACAACCTACAAATATTACAAAAATGCTTGGAGAAAAAAAGGCCAGCAACACCCAATTCAATGACCCAGGGATAGCAAAGCAATGGAGTTTTTTAGATGAATCTCAATATGGGATATCAGTTACTAAGGCCTATGCCAGCAGAGATGCCGGCGAACCCCAAGCAAATATTATCGTCGCAGTTGTCGACACAGGAGTTGATTACAATCATCAAGATTTAAAAAATATCATGTGGACAAATGAAAAAGAAATTGCAGGAAATGGCATCGATGATGATGGCAATGGATATATTGATGACATTCACGGTATCAATACGCTTGTCAGAGACAATCAGGGCAGAGCGACCATGAATGTAATGGACGGCCACTCACATGGCTCACATGTTTCTGGCATCATCGCCGCCGAACAAAATAATGGAATAGGTATTGCCGGAGTTGCCTCTCATACTAAAATTATGGCAATCAGAACGGTCCCAAACGACGCCGATGAACTTGATGTCGATGTGGTAGAGGCATTTATCTATGCTGCTAAAAATGGTGCAAAGATTATCAATTGTTCGTTTGGAAAATCAGTAAATGAAGGCGGGAATGCTGTTCATGATGCTATCGACTACATTGGGAAAAATTATGGGGTACTCGTCGTTGTTGCAGCTGGAAATGATACTCAAAACATTGATACAATCCTCACTTATCCAGCTTCTTACGATAATGATAATTTAATGGTTGTGGCCTCTACCCAAAGAAGGGGTGGATTATCTTTTTTCTCTAATTATGGTGCAAAAAATGTCGACCTAGCATCTCCCGGTTCAGACATTTTTTCGACAATCCCAAATAATTCTTATGCCAACATGTCAGGAACTTCTATGGCCACTCCAAATGCTGTGGGTGTTGCCGCCGAGGTACTTTCCCATCACCCAGAACTTGGCCCTGTTGAACTTAAAAATCATTTGATGGCAACGGTAGGGCCTGTGCCCACCTTTGCGGGAAAAATGGTAGCAGCAGGAAGAATTGATTTAGCGAAGGCCCTTAAATAACCACCCTAATATTTCTAATTGCCTGGCACTCATGAAAAAAAATTATTCTAATATTTCTTTTTCTTGAATAAAAAGCAATTCCAGTTCTTGATAAAGTTCATTAGTTTTATTTTTTAGTTTCCCTGACAATGGCAAAAAATCAGAAATATCATTGCTGTTATTGTCTCGGTAAGCATCCAATAATTTTTGGTCGATCTTTTGAGTAAGTTCCTCAATTTCAATAATTCTAGACTCCAAATTTTTAATTTGTTTAGCTATCAAGCTTTGAGATTCTAGCTTTTTATTTTTTTCTAATAGATTTTCTTTTATAGTTGCCATTTTTTTTAGCGGAAAAGGTTGAAGCAATGGCCTTTCTTCTAGAAATTCAAAACCGCCTTTATTAATAAAGTCTTCATAGGTTCCGTCAAAATCAATAATCCCTGATTCAGTAAAAATGATCAGGCGTTTGGCAAAAGCATTAATTAACTCCACATTGTGAGTAACGACAACCAAAGCGCCTTTATAATCGTTAATTTCATTTGCAAGAGATTGAATCGACTCCATATCCAAATGATTAGTCGGTTCATCCAAAAGAAGCAAATTACTTGGTGTCGCTAAAATTTTTCCGAGCATTACCCGCGCCCTTTCCCCGCCTGATAAAACTGCAATCTTTTTATTGGCCATTTCCCCTTCAAACATCATCGTTCCACAAATATTTCTCACTTTTTGAAATTGCAACTCAGGATTTGATTCATAAATTTCTTCGATAATCGTTTTATCATTATCTAATTTAGAAATATTAGTTTGAGCAAAAAAAGCAATTTTTGTCTCTGGGTGTGCCGAGATCTCCCCAGCATCTAAGCGAAAATCTCTGGAAATGAGATTCATAAGTGTAGATTTGCCTTTGCCATTTTTCCCAATGATGGCAATGCGATCTTGAGCTTTTATAATGAGTGAAAATTTATCAATAAGAGGAGGCCCAACACTTCCTGGATAAGAAAATTTTAAATGATCGGCCGTCAGCAATATCTTTCCCGGACAAGCTTTATAAGTAAACTCAAACTGTAAATTCTTTTCAATTCGAAGTTCCTTCATCTGACCCATTTTTTCTAATTGTTTCATGCGAGATTGGGCCTGAGCAGCTTTCGATGCCTTGGCCTTAAACCGCCTGACAAAATTTTCTAATTCAACTCTTTTTTTATCCTGATTAATTCGAGTTTTTTCATACTGCGATTCTTCTTCTAAAATTTTAGAATAATAATTATCTGTATCGCCCTTAATTTTCTTAATTTGTTTTCGATGTAAACCCATCACATGAGTAACAACTGAATCCATAAAATTTCTATCGTGAGTTATCAACATCAGTTCACCCTTAAAACCCCGAAGAAAATTCTTAAGCCATTCAATACTGACAATATCCAGATAATTTGTCGGTTCATCTAAAAGCAGCATGTTTGGGTTTTGACCTAAAACCTTGGCCAAATTAATCCTAATTTGTTGGCCTCCAGAAAAATAATAAGGGTCTCTCTGAAAATCATCCTTACTAAATCCTAGTCCCATTAAAATTTTTTCAATTTTATATAAACTGTATTCTTTTTCTTCTTCAGGCAAAAACTGAGCACACTCCAAAAGAACAGTTTTTTTTGTAAAAGAAATATGCTGTTCTAAATGGCCCAATTTATAATTTCTTGGAAATTGAATTTGCCCACCATCATAAGCAATTTTTCCTAAAATAATTTTTAAAAGCGTCGTTTTACCTGAGCCATTGCGACCAACAAGCCCCACCTTCTCGGATTGAGATAAAGAAAAATTGATATCTTCAAAAAGAATTTGTGGCCCAAACTGTTTACTAAGATTATTCACGCTAAGCATAAGGTTTTTATTTTATTCTGGTTAATAAAGTAACGGTTTCTATAAATTTAGTGCCACTACGGGCAAGGCATGCTATTAAAACAACTTAAATAGAGCAAGAAATACATCTTTTCAGGAAATTTTATGGCCAAAAATTTTGGACAAATTAAAAACATTGCCATTGTTGCCCACGTCGATCACGGAAAAACTACCCTTGTTGATGTCCTTTTAAAACAATCTGGCACATTTGATGCTCGCACAGAAGTTGTTGAAAGAGTCATGGACTCTGGCGAGTTAGAAAAAGAACGCGGGATTACTATTACCGCTAAAAATTGCTCTTTTGTATGGCTAAACACTAAAATTAATCTACTAGATACTCCTGGCCACGCTGATTTTGGCGGAGAAGTCGAAAGATCACTTATGATGGTCGACGGAGTTTTACTACTTGTTGATGCTTCCGAAGGGCCACTTCCGCAAACTCGTTTTGTACTTCAAAAGGCCATGGAACGTGGACTTAAAATTGCAGTTGTTATCAACAAAATCGACCGCGCTGATGAGCGTATTGTAGAAGTCAAACACGATGTCGAAAATTTGCTTTTAGATTTAGCAACAATGCTTGATATCTCAGACTTTGATCTCGGAGTTCCCTTCTTATATGCATCAGCGAGAAATGGTTGGGCCACCCATGATCCAAATGTGGTTAGATCTGACCTTCACCCTATTTTAGATTTAATGGCCAGTGATTATTACCCCCCCCCAAAAATAGGAATCGGCCCAGATCTGCAAATTCTATTGACCAATCTTTCTTACTCGTCTTATTTGGGGCCACTTGTTGTTGGTCGAATTGCACGAGGAAGCATTAAAAAAAGTCAACAGTACACCTGGTGTGACGTCGATAGAAAAGATAAAACATTCAAAGTCACAGCTATCCAGATTTATGATGGACTTGGAACTGTCGACGTGGAATCAGCGATGGCCGGAGAAATTGTCATTATTGCAGGGCTAGAAGATGGCAAAATCGGCGATACTATTTGTTCAACTGAAAAACTAGAACCGCTGCCAAGGGTCCAAGTTGAACCACCAACAGTATCAGTTCATGTTTCAGTAAGCACTTCACCTCTTTCCGGACAAGAAGGTGAATATTTGACCAGTCGAAAATTAGAAGAATTTTTGCAAAAGGCCTGCCGACTAAACGTTGCTCTGCTTTATGATTCTACTTCTGACCCCAAAGTTTATAACTTAAAAGGACGAGGCGAATTGCAACTGGCAATTGTTTTTGAAGAACTAAGACGTGGTGGTTATGAATTTATGATTTCCAGACCCCAAGTTATTACCAAAAAAGATGATCGAGGCGAAACACTAGAACCTTTTGAATTATTAGTCGTAGATATTCCCTCAACAGTAGTTGGCCCGATCACTCAAGAAGTATCTAATCGCAAGGGCATCATGAAAAACATGCACACCCTTAGTGAAACTCGAACCCGAATTGAATTTGAAATTCCCTCTCGAGGACTTATTGGATATCGTTCAAAATTTTTAACTGACACGAAAGGGGAAGGACTTATGTCTTCTCAATTTTTGGGATACAAACCTTTTCTGGGTGAAATGAATGCTCGTATCAACGGAGCTATTATTTCCGATCGCCTTGGAAGTTGCACTCCTTATGCTCTCTTTAATTTACTCTCTTCAGGCAAACAATTTGTTGTTCCAGGAGATAAGGTCTACGAAGGAATGGTAATTGGAGAGCATACAAGATCCAACGACATCAATGTTAACTGTGTTCGAGAAAAACATCTTTCAAGTGTTAGGACTGCCGGAAAAGATGAAAACGTCATTTTACCTCCAGTTCCCCCAAGGACACTAGAATGGGCAATGGACTGGATTGATAATGACGAATGGGTTGAAGTTACTCCAAAGAATGTCAGGATTAGAAAAAAAGAACTTTTACACAATAATCGTTCTGTCAGACGTTAAAAAACCAATCAGCAAGATAATTTTTTTGAGATTATGGAATTTTTCCCATGTTCTTTCTTTTATGGCCCTTGATTTTCTTTTACCAATTGAACCAACTCATCTCCAATTATTTTTTGAGCTCGAATATTTTGATTAACCTCTAATTCTTTTTTCCCTGCGAGTACTTCTTGAATTAATTTTTTTATATCGACCTTTTCTAAATTATCTTCTTCTATCACAATTGACCCAAGTTTTTGGTGTGCCGCCATGGCATTGTGATACTGTTCATTTTTTTGAGCAATTTTCAAAGGAATAAAAATACTTTTCTTGCCAAGAGTCATCAGCTCACAAACTGTTCCGGCACCAGCTCTAGAAATAACCACATCAGACATTTTCAAAAAATCAATCATGCCATGATCTAAAAATTTAATTACTTTATAAGTAGGCGACTGATATCTCTTATATTCATCAATAAACTTTTCACCGACTTGATGGATAATTACAAACTCTTTTGATAACCAATCTAAATTTTTTTTGATCAAATTATTCACCAGTAAAGAGCCATTCCCTCCACCTGTGGCAAACAATATCTTTTGGCCAGGAACTGGTGCAATAATAAAATCATCAAGGGTTACACTATTGATCTTTTTTAAAAAACATTCGTCTCTTAGGGGATACCCCGATAAAATCGTTTTATTTTTGGGGAAAAACTTTATTGATTCCTCAAAACTCACAAATACTTTTCCCGCAAAAAAAGAACAAATTTTATTGGCCAGCCCAACTCGAGTCGTTTGTTCATGAATAAAGCTTGGAATACATCTTAACCAGCTGGCAATGACTACAGGGACCGCTACAAACCCCCCAGTCGCAAACACGATCGTTTTTTTTCTGTCAAATTTTCCCAAAATAAAAAAAGACTCCCAAATTCCAACAAATATTTTAAAAAGATCTATGAGATTATAAAATGATAAATAACGACGAAGCTTTCCATTTTGAATTCCATAGTAGGGGATTTTATTTCGCTCGACGATTTCTTTTTCAATACCAGAAACGCCACCAATATACTCAACTTTAAATTTTATTTTGTGATCAAGGACGAGCGTGTCTAGCGACTTGATGATGGAAAGTGCAGTCATGACATGCCCTCCGCTTCCGCCTCCAGTAAAAATTATGTTACAATCAACCACTTGACTGATCCTGTTGTTAATTAAAAACTATATAAGGATTATTTTAAGGAAATTTTTTCCTTTCGTCTCTAGCAGTTTTGTCCCTATTTATGAAATATTTTATAAATAGCTTATTTATTTATAATGGTAAGAAAGGAGTTTTTATGAAAATATGTTTTAGGCTTTTAGCTCTCCTCTCATTTTTCTCGCTCCTCCCCTATGAATCTCTGGCCGATTTTAACCTTATCAAAATCAGAAACCTCAACGCTGACTACCAAGCGCCCTCAGGAACTGCGACGGCAGATGAATTTCTTGTTCCCCTGCCAACTGGCCCAGAACAAATAGAAATGCGCTTCTTTAAGAGAGATCAAAGTTATATTTTTGTCTATGCAGACAAAGAATTTGTCTTAAAAAATCCACCTTCTATGCTAAATGACGTAGAAAATTTTACTCTTTCTGATATCAATTTAGTTTCTGAAAAATCTGAATTCAAAGTAGATTTAGGAAGAGCAGATATTTACGCAAAAGAATCTGAAACTCACATGAGAAAATTGAATGGGTTTTGTCCAGAAAAATTTTCTAGTCTTGGTCAAGACGAAAAAGTCATAGACAGTTGTACAACAAATGCCAATGTCAACTTGGAATTTGCCAGCTTCAAAGATTTTAGTCAAAACACAAAAAAAGAAATAACAGTTAATAAACTCCTCGCAAGTCTATTACCCCAAAACCTAATTGATTCAACAAACTCTATGAATGTTGAAGTCAGTGGGGCACAAATAGCAGTTAAAAATAATGCTTTCCAATTATCAATGACTATTGCCATGGAAATTAGGGCACAAGTAAGAGGTAGTGGTATGATTTGGTACCTATCAAAAGAAAAGCAAATTAAAATTCGTTTGGACGTACTTAAGGCCAGTATTCTAGACGTTAGAGAACAAGTGTTTAAAGAAATTGAGAAATCCCATAATCCAAAAATTGTTGTTCAAAGGCCCTATATAATCTTAAATCAAAAATAAATTTAAGGAATAAAGACTTGGGTTATTTCAGAACTGTCAGTCAAATTTGAACACATTATTTGTAATTTTTGTGAAGTAATATTTCCTTCTAAATCTCCTTTTGAGATATCAACCTCAAAAGATAATTTTTTATCAAGTGCATAGGTATTGCCATCTTTGAGTATGAAGTAATAAATTTCTACTTCTGGTTCTTCAATCGTCCCCTTAAATACAATTTTATTTCTCATATTAAATGAATGATCAAAAGTATTTAAAATTTCACCACTAGAATTATTGTTAATCTTTGGGCAAAAATATTTGAGGGAAAACTCTTGATCGGTGATAATTTCTTCAAAAAAACTACCGGAGTAATTATTAGCAACCTTAAAATTAAGCTGCGCACCCGAAACACCGACATTGAGTAAGGCAAAGTCAGAGGTGCTTATAATTGGCGGACAAGATTTAGTGGAATTTTGAAACCCAAAATCTTTTCCCAAATGCAAAGTTTTAAATTTTATAATCTTATTTTGCAATGCTCGACAAGCAACCTTGCCGATTTGTACCTCATTTTCTTCAAGCACTCGGCTTAAACCATTTACAAGGCCATCATTTCTTTTGATAGCATCATCAGGCTTGCCACTTTTCCTATTAAATTTGCAAGAAGAGAAAACTAAAAAACAACCTAATATACATAAATAATTTTTCATCATTTGATTATTAACCTTTTCTATTTGAAAATCAAATCTCGTTCCACTTCATACCAACGAATAGCTGTATTTTTAAAATTATCATCATCAGTAACCATAAATGAAATAGTTTTTTTATCAAGATTAGAAATGACAGCTAACCCTTCTACAGATTCTGGGCCAGGACTTTTAAATAATTTCTTAACCTCAAATTTTCTATCCGCCTCTCCGGAGTCATCTTTTTTAGAGTTTAGAGTAAACGCTGCAAACTTTTTTCCATCAAGAGCAAATAAATATCCCGATTCATAATCCAAATCTAGGGCACGAGTAGAACCCAAAGGAAGTTTGTAAGAACCAATGACATTCACTTTGCCATCTTTCCCTAAATCAAGACCATAAATAATTCCACTGCGCTGATCCGAAAGTAAAAAAATGCCCGACCGACCACTTTCTGCCTTCTCATAGGCGTGGCCCTCACCATCCTTAAAGTTATATTTTTGAAGGTAGCTATTTGGAACAAACACTAACCCTTCAAACGAAGTGTTTTTCGCCACCAACTTTCCAACACTCCATTCCGAAACAAGTTTTGGTGATGCGCTCGATAAATCATATTCTTCAAGCTTATTTTCATTTTCATTAATCACCCAAACTATTTGTGAATTTAAATCACTTTGTGTGATCGATTCAAAATCATGTTTTTTATGTGGTATAAATTCGAGATTTTTATCTAAAGAAAAATATTTTCCTTTTTTGTCTTCATGATATTTAAAAGATCTAATGCCCCATTTATTTCGACAAAAATAAATAGTTTTAGTCACTGGATTCCAATGCCCGCCACTCCAATTATTTTCGTCATCATTTTTTCCAATGCCCGCGACTTGAAACAATGATTTATGTTCTGTAAATGGAAAGTTAGATAGCTTCCCCTCAGCGGTATTAATTAAAATCAAAATAACACTGAAATTTAAAATATATTTCTTAATCATAGGAAACTCCAATATCGTCCAAAATATCTCTTATATAGTGCCACAGGTCAAACGCCTTACAAGTGGCCATGTTAACTATACAATATGCTAAATACCTAATTTCCATATATTATAACTCCTCACCTTTGAGTTTTCCAGTTTGCAAAACTCAATATTACGAGTGATATGCCCGGACAGTTTACTTAAAAAGTAAACTGGTAGCGGTATAGCTAGTAAAAAATGACAAAAATATTTCGTTTTTAAGCTTTTTACCCTGAATTTCCGACAAGTTTCGGCCGAATGAAAATTTTAACATTAATCTATTTAGTTCTATTTTACTGCCAAATTTCTTTGGCCGCAGAAAGCCCCTGTCTCGAAAGTAAATCGATATTCCAAAAAGCCTCTGAACAATTAAAACGTCTCGAAGAATATTTTATCCCTTCATTAAAATACCAACCAGAAGATATTGCAAAATTTGTACAAGGTGAATTTAAATTTTCAAAATCGTTTCTTCATCAAAAATTAAAATCGGCCAAATCCTATTTAGGATATGGGGATCTTAAGTTTAGTCAAAAATTGAAAAATTTTGAACTAAACGAAATCAAACCACAACTTTTGGAATACAAAGAAAAATTATTAGAATATTTAAAAACCTTAGAACAATCAGCAAAACGAAATTCATCGATAGCATCACAAACTATTATAAAAAAAACCACACAAGAAATTGATTCTTTATTAGAATCAGGGAACATTACCTATTTTGATTTCTTGGATATTTCTGCAAAAACGATTGTTTCCATTGATGAAACGATTGGCCCTGCTCAATACCCAATAGTATTAAAAAACTTTCGAAACGACCTCTTTTTGCAATATCAAACAGCGGCCAATAAAGGAGGAATTATTTGGCCAACATCAAAAATACTTAAGGTGGATGATTTTATCGATACAGCAGATGGCCTAGTATATTTTATTGGAGTCGTATATAAAACAGAAAGTGCCGATGGAAAAATTTATTCGCCACTGCGTTTTGCCAATCATGATATCGCACACATGAAAATAATTACGCTAAGAAACAGAATGATCCCAGGGCACAGTGAAAAATTTATTAATAATTTTAGAAAAAAAGTAGCGTTATTGCCAAATGAACAATCCGAATTATTTAAAATTTTCTTCTTTCAGTTTATCCATGAGATCACACCAAAAGAACGGGATATGTATGAGTTCTACCTTACAACATTGTTCAAAAAATACTTAAATGATCCAACTGTTTTAGAAAAAACAGTTCGACTAAATTATTCTAAAACTATTTCACGCCAAAAGCTAAAAGAAGAAATTGATAATTTTATTGAATTTATAGACAACCTTCGCTGAATAAAAATGGAGCTGGCCGACTTCTGGAATTTCTAGATGTGAGAGAGCTTAGATTTCGTTTTCCACTTCAACTCCAATGCTCTGGCCAATTTGTATAGTGCGCCCTACAATTTAAAATATGAAGATAATTATTTTGTTTGTTGTTTTACTGATGGGAAAATCGGCCAGGGCCGGTATTTTTAGTTATCACGCTGAAATTCAACCCGACATTCTTGCAAAATCTATTCGCGGCAAAGTCACGGCTCTTTATTTGTCTGAAAGGAGCATTCAAAAAGTTTCGTTTCCTCTAAATGGATTAGTGATTGACGGGGTTCAAGTAAACCGCCGATCAATTACAACTCAAATTCTCGATGGGCAGCTGATAATTCCGCTGAAAGCAATTTTGGGAAAGCAGATTATTGAAATTTCCTATCATGGCATTCCAAAACGCGGCTTAGTTTTTGGCCCCAATTACGTTTACTCGGTGTTCTTCACCTGCAACTGGATGATCTGTGATGAAGCGCCTGGAATAAAAACTGATTTTAGTATCGACATTATTGTTCCCAAAAAATTCATTACTGTCGCCAGCGGTGATTTTATTTCTAAAAAATCTGAAGGGAAAAAACTGGTACGCCATAGCTGGAAAGAAAATCGGCCCTACTCAAGTTATATTTTTGGATTTGCCGCAGGAGAATTTAAGTCCGCTTCATCAAAGTTGGGAAAGTCGGAGCTTCGCTATTTAGGGGTTATGGATGACAAGTCTTCTCTCTTGCAGAAATTTAAAGACACCGCACGAATGGTAAAATTTCTTGAGCAAAAATCGGGAGTGCCACTTCCTCATTCGCTTTACACTCAAGTTCTGGTGCCTGGAAATGTAGCGCAAGAGATGACTTCCTTTTCAGTTCTTGGAAAAGATTTTATAGACCCCATACTAACTAATCCCCAAGAAGACTGGGCAATCCTCCATGAATTAGCACATCAGTGGTGGGGCAATTTACTGACTTGCAAAAGTTGGGAGCAGGTCTGGCTTAACGAAGGGATTACTGTTTTTATGGTGGCGGCCTACAAAGAAGAGCGCTGGGGCAAAGCTGCTTACGACAAAGAAATGGAAATCATTAAGAAGCGCTACCAAAGGGCGATCGATGCTAATTTTGATGTTCCCCTGACATACAAAGGCGAGTACCCAGGCCTTCAATTGCAACGAGCTATCGTTTATAGCAAGGGCGCTTTATTTATGGATGCCTTACGAAAAGAAATGGGAGAAGAGGCCTTTTGGTCCGGCGTTCAAAAATACACACGCACAAATGTTGGCCGTTCAGTGGTCAGTCAAGAATTTCAAAAAGCAATGGAGTGGGCCTCGAGCAAAAAACTACAAGTTATCTTTGATAAATGGGTCTACTGATTTTTGTAAAGTCTTGCTTGATTCGTCGAAATGGTCAATTCAACTTAACCATTTTTAAATATATCTGGCCTTACCACTGCTCGAAATCTGACTTGCCCATTAACAACACGGTCATAGGCAGTTCCAATATTGGCAAGCGGAAATTCTTCCACCATTACTTTCACTTTTCCGCAAGCGGCGTACTGTAATGCTTCATAAAGATAAGCACGAGGGCCCATTTGCACGGCGATCACCCGAATTTGGGGGGCAATCAGCCTCCAAGAAAGCGCTAAGGGATTGTGGTCAATACCCATAATCATGGCACGGCCATTCGGGCGTAGGCCGCGAATAGCATCGACGGTTGCCTCATAGGAGTTACTTGTACAAAGAAGAATATCGGCCCCGCCGGCCTTTGCTAATTCTTCACCATCTGAAACTACCAGCTCTATTCCCAACGAGTGGATGAAAGGTATTTTATCTTCACTTTTGGTGACTGCCACAGTTTCAAAACCTGCCGCCCGAGCATACTGCAAGGCCAAGTGGCCCAGGCCTCCGACTCCCAGTACCGCAATTCGTTCGCCTATCTTGGGTTCCGCCATACGAATGGCGCTCCAAACAGTATAGCCTGCGCAAAAAATGGGCGCTGCCAGTTCATAAGAAAGTCCCTCGGGAAGCAGTACCGTGCCATCGGCATAGGCCAAGAGATATTCAGCGTGCCCACCATGAAGATCGACTCCTGTCCCAATACTGGAAGCGCACAGATGGGCCTCATTTCGCATACAGGCCCCACAGCGACCGCAGCCCACCTGTGTCCAAGGAACTCCCACACGATCGCCGATGCGCCGGTTCCACACCCCAGGCCCAAGCTCAACAATTTCACCGACCGGTTCATGCCCTAAAACCCAAGGAAATTTTGCAGCGGAACCTCGGGTTTGATGAACATCGGTATAACAAAGTCCGCTGGCATGAACTTTGATTAAGACCTGACCGTCGCCAACTTTTGGTGTGGGAATTTCGCGAATCTCCCAGGGCCCATTCACATAGGGAACAACTGCCGCCTTCATATTAAACTCCCATTCGCCCAATGCCCGTTAAACCAGACATCTTCAAGCTGTGTTTCTAAATAATGAATCCAAACATTTTCTGCTGGGATAGAGAGTCCTTCTCCGATAGCTTTCGCCACCGCCGCAACAAATGCGCTTTTTACTTCCCGAGAACGTCCGACATGCGCCCGTATGATGACAATGGGCGGGTGGGATTTCTCCTGGGGAAAAATGGCAGGAGCATGCCCTTGCACATAATATCCCGAGGGAATGGGACGAAAGATGACCCAAATATTGTCTTCGGAACAGTTCATTGCCCTGGCACCAAAGTGGCGGATACTAGCAATCATCTCTGGGACCCTAGAGGCATCTGTAGGTGGCAATGAATCAATAGTTACCAGTGGCATAAAACCTCACTTCTTCCCTTTACTAGCACCGAAGATCAGACAAAAAAAGAAACAAAATGGAATGATATGTTTCGTTTATAGAAATATTTAAATCTCTCTCCCAGGAGGAACTATCGATAATGTTAACAACTACACAGTTTATAATTCACGTTATTTTATCAGCTTACCACTTCAATATGTAATAAATATAACGCATATTGTTATTTTGGGGTCGTTAACTACAATACAACCATGATCTAATGCCCAATTTTTATCAACCTTAAAGAGGTATTACTATGTGTGGAATTGTCGGACATATTGGCCCAAAAAACTCAATAGAAGTAGTCTTAGAGGGCCTTAAAAGACTGGAATACCGAGGGTATGATTCGGCCGGAGTCAGCTTTAAAAAAAATGGAAAAATAGAAGTCTATAAAAAGGCGGGAAAAATAGAAAACCTTAAAGGTATATTGGCCAAAATCGAAACTAACGCCAATTCCTGCATTGGCCACACACGATGGGCAACCCATGGTGAAGTGAACGACACAAACTCTCACCCTCATGTCAGTGAAAATATAGCTATCGTTCACAATGGAATTATCGAAAACGCCCACTCGCTCAAAATTGAAATGATGAAAAACGGCGTGAAATTTAAATCGCAAACTGATTCTGAAGTTTATATGGCCCTGGTGAATAGAGAAATTGAACAAGGCAACGATCTTTTTTCTGCAATCACTGAAAGCTTTAAAAAAGTAGAAGGAAATTCTGCTTTTGTTATTTTAAATAAAAATACCAATGAAATTTGGGCGCTAAAACGGGCCGCTCCCTTAGTTTGTGGAACAAGTAAAAAAACAGGAGAAGTTCTCGTTTCTTCTGATCCCTACGCTCTTGCTGGCATGGTTGATACAATTTATTTTCCTGGCGACAATGTCGTTTGCAAGCTTGACCAAAATAGCGAAAACCTGATCACTTTTTTTGAAATGGATGGGACAGTATCTCAAAGATTTAAATCTAAGCCCCTTGAAATTAGTTTAGAATCAACAACAAAAGGAACATATCCCCATTTCATGTTAAAAGAAATTTATGAACAACCAGGGTTGATTAGATCTCTTGCTCAACACTACGTTCATGGTGCCGGAAGAGAGGCCTTAAATGCTTCAGCAAATATTATTCCTTCCCACGTTCATATCGCCGCATGCGGAACCGCTTCATACGCAGGACTAGTGATCAAAGAATTTTTTGAAAGAATCAACCGTATTCCCGTGGCCAACGAACTTGCCAGTGAATTTAGATACCGAGAACCCATTCTTAGAAAAGGTGAGATCGGACTTTTTATCAGTCAATCGGGAGAAACAGCAGACACGCTGGCGGCGCAAGAACTTTGCCAAGAAAATGGTCTCAAAACCTTGGCCATCGTCAACGTCGAAGGCTCAACTCTTTTTAGAAATTGCGACGCTAATCTTCTCATTAAAGCAGGAGTTGAAATTGGTGTTGCTTCAACTAAGGCATTTACTCAGCAAGCACTTACCGGAAGATTAATGTCGGCAGCTTTAAATGGCGAATTAAAAGACGAAAGAAAAATAAAAATAATTTTTAATAAATTTTCTCTCCTCGCAGAACGAATTGATGAACTTTTATTAAGATCAGAAGAAATTAAAGCAATAGCTCAAAAAGTTTTTGAATCTAAAGGATTCTTTTTCACCGGCCGCGGAAAATACTTTCCAATTGCCCTTGAAGGCGCATTAAAGTTAAAAGAAATAGCTTATGTCCACGCCGAAGGTTATGCAGCGGGAGAATTAAAACACGGGCCAATCGCCCTCATTGATAACGAAATGGTTAACATTGCACTAGTTGGCCCAGAACTTTTAGATAAAACGATTTCTAATGTTCAAGAAATTAAGGCCAGAAAAGGAAAAATCGTAGCATTTGGGCCAGAGAATAATTCTGATATTGAGTCGATTAGCGATTATTATTTCGCTCTTAAGTTTGAAGGACTAGATGAATTGTCACCACTTTATATCAATGTGGCAAATCAACTTTTTGCTTATTGGGTGGCCCGCTTTAAAGGAACAGATATCGATAAACCAAGAAATTTAGCAAAATCAGTTACCGTAGAATAAATTTTTAAAAGGAATATATATGAAAATAAAAATATCTTATTTATTCATAAGTGCTCTCTTTATTTCGTCTTTCTCAATCCAGGCGGAAACTAACACTATTAGATTCACAGTGAATCAGAGCGACTATGGAAATTATAAATCTAAGGCCAAAAAATTCTTTTTTAATTCTTCGACTGTCTCAGTAAACGGAGAAGCATCTATTACCTCTAAACTAGAAACTCGTGGCCAATCATGTATTGGTGCAGACAGAAGATGTTTGGGCGCAGATATGGATTCAGAGGTAAAACTTTTTTTAAATAATGCGGAAAATGATATTTGGAAAACTGATGGCATTATCCTTGCCAGCATGACTCAAGATACAGGGTATATTAATAATAAAATAGGTTTTGCTTTTACCAAAAGAATGGGACTACCCACCGTTAAAAATACCTATGCTGAAGTGATTATGAATAATAGTTCATTAGGGCTATATCTGATTCAACAAAAACCACAAAAATTGGCAAAAAAAGAAAAATCAGGATTTATTGGAAGAAGAAGAGAAGAAGGAAATATCGAACTTAAAAAGTTTTTTCCAGAAAACGCCAAATATACTTCTAATCAGTACATAGAGGCATTTGATTATATGTACTATTTTATTAAAAAACCAAAAGGTGTTAATCTCTACGACTTCCTAAAAATACGAATGAACATAGAAAAATATTTTAAACTTCTTACTCTCCAGACCATGCTTAAAAATGGCGATTACAGCGATGAAGTTTTCTTTTATGCTGTAAATTCACCTCAAGGAATTTATTTTGACATTATTCCCTGGGACTTTGAAGACCTATTTTCCTCTCCACATCCAACGAGAGCAAATAAAACAGCTGCAAAGGGAGGATGGTTTAATAAAAGTATTCTCTATAGCTTCGAGGACCCTCTTGATATCGCCATTTTTAAAGATACTCAGCTACATAACGCTTTTAAAGAAACTGCGAAAAATTACCTGAATACCGTTTTAACTGAGACTTTAATTGATGAATCAATCAATGAAGTACGAGAAACAATTCTCCCTTATTTAGATAATGCTAGAATTCTGAGCGTAAGTGCTCGCGATGAAGCATCTTTTGGAACTGCCTACACCAAAATCGGTATCTTGAATTTACTTGAAAAGCGAAGATTAGAAATTAAATTGAGAAGATCTGAGCTATTAAAAGGACTGTAATACCAATTTCGTGACTTCACATTAATTTTGGGACAAAATAATTTCCTGAACAACCCTTTAGGAGATTTTATGTCTGCTCATGCAATAACTCTTTACTATGCTGCATTTACTCGTGCATCACGGCCAATGTGGACTCTAGAAGAATTAGGCATAAACTACGCCCTAAAAAAAATTGATTTAAAACTAAAAGAACAAAAAAATCCAGAGTACCTCAAGATTCACCCTCTGGGACTTGTACCTGCGATGGTTGTCGATGGACAGACAATGATTGAATCTGGAGCAATGTGCATGTGGTTGGCCGATCAATATCCAGAAAAAAAACTTTGCCCGGAAATCACCTCACCCGAACGAGCTCATTATTATCAATGGTATTTTCTATCGTGTAATCACCTTGAACCTGAGCTTGTCAAAATATTCCTACATACCAAAAAACTGCCAGAGAATGAAAGAAATCCCAGCGAAATAGAAAAGGCCAAAGTGCTCTTTGGTCAATCTGCTGTGGTTTTTGAAAATGCCCTTAAAGATAAAAGCTATCTTATACAAAATATTTTTAGTGCTGCTGATATTTTTGTTGGATCGCAAATGATTTGGGCAGAAAGTATGGGACTGTTAAGCGAATTCAAAATTCTAACTCAATACTGCTCTCATTTGAAAGGCCGAAAGGCATACCAATCGGCCCAGCAAAAGGCAAAATAAACCATCGGGGAATACTTTGTAATTAGAACACGTCCCAATGAGTAGTATAAACTAGGCCGCTTTTTTAACTGTCAATTTTATCAGCCCCTGAGACATAAGAACTTGTGTCTTCTTGTCACCATTAACCCAATTATCACTCTTGTCTTTAACCGAATAACGGCCATTTCTTTTTTTCCAGATAGTGTACTCCGCAGTCTTTTTGACCTGAGTATACTT
>JAHEZZ010000146.1 GCA_023250815.1 Bdellovibrionales bacterium | reverse complement strand
CAAAACAAAAATTAAAAAAATCATTGATCCAGAAAAATCTAAAAAAACAGTAAATCTTCTCACTTTCAACACAGGCCTTGCACATACTTTTGTTCCTTATGCAAATCAACGGGCGGCAAAAATTATTGAAGCGCTAAAAGAAGGAAACGCTGATATTGTTTGCCTGCAAGAAGTGTGGACTCAAAGTGACCGCAATCAATTTATTTTTGAACTTAAAGAAAAATATCCCTATTCTTTTTTAACTCCGATTGTTCAAAAAAAATCTTTAAATAAACCGGCCTGCAAAATAGCGGAACTTTTTGGTGAAAATAAATACGGAAGATGTTTAGTTGAAAGATGTATCAAATATTCCGGAGATAAATTCACTTCTTGTTTGATTGAAAATTGCAGAACCCCAATGGATGAACTCAAGATAAGCAACAATCAATGTGCTAACGCTTTAATGGCGCAAGTGGGGCTTCCTGCATGGAAAGCGCTTTTTAATGTTTTTAACCCATTCAGTTTTGCTGGTCTTTTTGCGTATGAAGGAAGTGATGGAGTGATACTTTTCTCAAAGTATCCGATAGAAAAAAAAGAAACCCTTAACTGGGAAAATTTGAGCACTCTCAATCGAAGAAATATTCTTATTTCAGATATAAAAATTAAAGAAATAGATTATCAAGTTGGCTGCACACATTTAACTGCTAACTTAACGAAGACTGCTCCTTATGTTGGCCAAAATGGAAGTTTTGAAAATGAAAATTTAAAGCAAATTGATGAAATCATAAATCAACTGGATAAAAACCGGCACCCCACAATATTGATGGGGGATTTTAATTGTTCTATAAAAATAAAAAAAGAAAATATAGATCCTGACTTTGAAAAAGGTTGCAGTAAATTATTTTCTAAATACTCTTCACCCGTACTTAATATTGGGCCCCAGTGCACATTTTGTAAAAATAATCTGATAAATGCCGATTCTCTTGAGGGAAATTTGATGATTGATCATATTTTTTTAAAGGGATTGACTCCTAAAAAAGTGGATATTGTTTTTAAAGAAAATATTTTAGTGAAAGATGAAGATAGGGAAGTTCAAACTCAATTGTCTGATCATTTTGGAGTTTCCGTTCATATTTCGCAATAACACCAAATCTATCCAGCATTAATTAGTGGAATTGGTATAAGATCTTATTATTTTAAAAAATTGCAAGTGTAAGTATGTGATGGTTTCCATGAATAATTTTGGTAAGTCGTAACGCTACTTAATTTATTATTATCATCAAACTTAAAAGTAATTCGTTCGCGACTAATGGGAATGGCCCAGGTTTCTGTTGATGATAAAGTTTTTAAAATGGGGTTTGAACTAAGATCTTTAAATTCCACCGTTTTAAAAGGTAGGGTAAGGCGACTAAAAGAAAAATAGGAGATGGTTTTTTTCTTAAGATCAACTTCTACCGAGCATGTTTCATTTTCTAGGTAGAGATCCATTTTGCCCACTGTTGTTCCCGAATTTTCGACTAGTGCTGCACTCTTAAAATCGAGAGGATCAAAGATATCGAAAGCATGGCCAGAAGAAGAAAAAAGAATAAAAAATAGTAGGTACTTCAAAATAATCTCCAGAAAATATTGAGAAGTTATGTATGAGTTTTTAATTAATTTTAGAAGGGAAGGTGTAAAAAAGAGTTATCTTTCAGGAGAAAAAAGTCGGGCGGATTACTCCGCCCGCTTGTTACCCTACCTGCTACTGAGAAGGAATAGGCCGGATTCTGTATTTGACCATCATTCCTCTAGGATTTAGGTTGCCCTAAACCTCAAGCACTCTACCCGCCAGTCTAGGAGTGGCACTCCTTAAAAGCCTTACGACTCTTCTACTGGCCTATTTGAGCTTGCACCGCATAGAGTTTACCTGGTTTCACTACAGCAAAAAAGGAGTCCTCCTTTAATCTGTACCTGCTCTCTGTTGCACTTGTCCTCACCTTGCGGTGGACGGGCGTTACCCGCTATGCTGCCATTTGGTGTCCGGACCTTCCTCTCGCCAAAATCTATCCTGGGCCTTACGACCCTGTCGGATTTGTGCCAGCGATGGCCCCCTTCTCAATATTAGGAAAGCTGAAATAAGTTGCCGCAAATGGGGTAACTAAGTCAACAGATGATTGATTAGGATTTAATTTAGATTCTAGTTATTATGAGGGATAAGTATTCGCCCACAGCCGGGGCAGGTTTGCACTGCTTTTTTACTGTGAACCATTTCTAGGGTGCTTCGTTCAAATCTCTGAAAGCAGCCTTGGCAGCTGGCATTTGCTTCTAGTCCAACGAAGATTAAGGGATTTTTATAATTTTTTAGTAGGCCCTTAAAAAGATGCTGTATCTGATCTGGACAATTGTCCAGGACTGACTCGGCGCGCTTTTTTAGCTCGGCAATAATATTGTCCTCCCTTAGAACAACTAGTTTAACTTCGCTTTCAATTTCTAAAAAAGTAGCGTTAAAATTTTTTAAAAACTGTGAAATTTCACTTTGACCTGGTGTTGAATTTTCAATTTTTTCCATCGCCAAAAAAAGAGACTGAGAATCACTTTGATAATTCTCTTGAAACAATTTGAGTTGATTAGTGGCAGTTTCCATATGAAATTTGCTGTTGGCCGCGGCCAGTGCAAGTTTGGATTTCTCAATATTTTTTTCGCCATTAAAACATTTGATCTCCAGTTCATCTAATTCTTTTTTATAGCATATTATCTGCGCATCAATTTCATTTTTTTCTTGTAGTTTAATTTTTTCTTGGCATTTTAAAAAGATCAGGCGTTTATTCTCTTCATCTATTGTTAACTGGTGTTGCCCGATAGTTTTGAAAATACTTTGTATTTCGATCAAGTTTTCAAAAATTTCATGAATATTCATATTTAGTGGCTGCTTTGGGAAAAAAAGAAGTGATACAATGTAATTCTTTGGGTCACAAGAATAATATAGAAAGGAATAAAGAAATGCGAGGTAATAGTTTTGGAAAACTTTTTTCTTTTGTCACTTTTGGCGAATCCCATGGCCCAGCATATGGAGTGGTGATCGATGGAGTTCCTTCTGGACTTATTTTTTCTTTGAGTGATTTACAAAAGTGCCTTGATCGTCGCGCTCCTGGAAAAATTGCCGGGACTACTTCTCGAAACGAAGCAGATCAAGCAGAAGTTTTGTCTGGAATTTTCGAAGGTAAAACATTGGGTACGCCGATTGCTGTTTTGGTGCGAAATACTAATCAAAAAAGCGAGGACTACGATAAATTAAAAACTGAAAATCGCCCAGGGCATGCTGACGAGACCACTCTTTTTAAATTTGGAATTAGAGATCATAGAGGAAGCGGGCGAGCAAGCGGTAGAGAAACTTTGTGTCGAGTGATTGCAGGTTATTTTGCCTCACTTCTTTTAAGCGAAGTAAAAGTCAAGGCCTTTGTATCTAAAATTGGGCCGTTTGTTTATTCTGGAGTCCCCGATGATTTAGAAAAAAATTTTGCACCCTACTCTTTTCCAAATTTAAATGAGACCGATAATATTAAAAATTTTTTAGTTGATCTGCAAAAAAAAGGCGATTCCATAGGCGGAAAAGTGCTTTTGGTTATTGATAAGGTTCCAAAAGGCCTAGGTGAACCAGTGTACGATAAACTCAAGGCCGATTTGGCGAAGGCCATGATGTCTATTGGAGCAGTCACCTCATTTTCCTACGGGCTTGGAGAACAATTTTCAGAGTTTTATGGGTCAGAAGTTTCTAACAATCGGGATAATTTTGGAGGGATCGAAGGCGGTATTTCAAACGGCCAAAGAATTTTAATCACTCTGACTTTTAAACCGACTTCAACCATCGGTGAAAAAGCAAAAGAAGGCAGGCACGATCCCTGTATTATTCCCAGAGCAATTCCGGTAGTTGAAGCGATGGCCAAAGTGGTTCTTGCGGATCATTTATTAAGACAAAATGCTTACAGATAAGGCCGTGGTTATGAAATGCAAAATTATTCCCAGTGATTTAAAGGCAATTATCAATTCAATTTCAAAAATTGAAAGCGATACATTGCTACTTGTGGTTGATAACAAAGTTTATTCTTTACTTGAGCAAGAGATGGATATTGTCCAAGAGATTCAAAATAAGGGTAAAAAAGTTATCCTTTGGAAATCATCTGAGGGAGAGAAGGCCAAAAGCTTTGATGAGTATCAATGTTGTGTTGAATTTTTTTTAGAAAAAGGAATTCATCGTAATTGTCATTTGGTTGCCATAGGCGGTGGGGCAACTACTGACTTTGGCGGTTTTGTGGCGTCGACACTTTTAAGAGGCATAAAATGGACTTGTGTTCCCACTACTCTTTTGGCAATGATTGATGCTGGGATAGGGGGAAAAACGGGGATCAATTCTAAATCGGGCAAAAATTTAATTGGATCTTTTTATTTGCCGGAGAATGTTTATATCAACACTGCTTTTTTACAAACTCTTCCCCAACGTGAAATTTCAAGTGGCCTAGGCGAAATGATTAAATATTCATTTTTAAATCGCTCCATTTATGAGGAGCTGATTAAAGGCAAAGATTATAAAGAACAAATAATAAATTGTGCGCAATTCAAACAGCAGATTGTGGAGGAGGATTTTTTAGAATTAAAGAATCGAAAATTTCTCAATCTTGGGCATACTTTTGGCCATGGTCTGGAAAGAATTTATAATATTCCTCATGGTATTGCTGTAGTTTGGGGAATGGCGCTTATCTTTAAAATTATTCAAGAAGAAAATTATCTTTCGGAACTTCGATTGTTATTAGATATTTTGAAATGGCAAGAAGTCGATCCTCCTTGGCATAATAAAAGGTTTCCTAGCAAAGATTTATACGACTATATTTCAAGAGATAAAAAACGCACAAGCAGGAATAGTATCGACCTTATTTTACTGGATAAAATAGGAACGCCAAAGATTGAGAAATTTTTTTTAGATGATCTAGAAAAAAAATTGGATAAACATGAAAGTAAACTCAGAATCTTTAACCTTCGAAGTGCTGGCCACATCATTTTTTAGAAAAATTGAAGTGCCTTACTCAAAATCTTGGGCCAATCGAATTCTTATTTTAGCGGCGATTAAAAGTGCAGTTGTTAAAATTCAAGGGACTCCTGATTCCTCTGATGTTGTAAATCTTGTTAATTCTTTGAAAAAAATTGGACTGATTATCGAAGAGAGCGATCAATCTCTTATTGTCAAAAATAGTTTTCCAAACTGTGAAGCTGGCCTTGAAGTTGTGTATTTGGAAACAGGTGATGGCGGCACTACCAATCGCTTTATTCTTCCTCTCCTCGCTCTGGGGAAAAAAAAATACAGATTACAGGCCAGTGGCCATATGAAGTCCAGACCAATGGATGAAATTTTGGATGTACTTCAGGCGCATGGAGTGCAGATTAAAAAAGGTGGGCCAGAAGATGATTTTTGGATTGAAGTTCAAGGCCCAATTAAAATTCCCTCCGGTGAAATTTTTGTAGATTGCGCTCGCTCAACTCAATTTGCCACCGGGCTTGCCCTTGCTCTTGCGGATCACCCGGAATGTACAATTCGCCTCGATAATCTTTCTTCTTCTGAAGCATATTTAGAAATGACTTTTGATCTCATTAAAAAATTTCGTCAGGGGGTAGATGAATTTGTGGTGCCCCCGGATTTTAGCGGGCTCTCTTACCCCTTAGCTTTGGCGGCAACTCTGGGGAAGGTGACTATTTTAAATTGCCACCAGATTGACGAACTTCAGGCCGATAGTATTTTTTTGCAAATTTTAAAAAGCATGGGGGCGACAGTTGAATTTTTAAAAGAAGGTCTGACGGTAACGAAAAATAAAAATTTAAAAGCAGTCAGTTTGGATTGTTCAGGTTTTCCTGATTTGGTTCCCACTCTTGCCTACGTTTGTGCCTATGCCGAAGGTGAAAGTGTTCTCGATGGCGTCGAGGTTTTAAGGCATAAAGAAAGCGATAGAGTGGAAGAGGTTATAAAGTTGCTTAAACTCTTTAAGATACCCCATAGGCTGGAAGGCGGCCGGCACCAAAAATTGATAATTTCCGGGGTCCCTGAGCAAAAAACTCCCTGGGTTGAAATCACCCCTCCAGCGGATCATCGCATGGTGATGGTGAGCTATCTTTTTTGCCGCAAAAATAGCGGGGGAAAAATACATAACACTCATCATGTTAAGAAATCTTTCGGCAAGTTTTTTGATATTCTAGGATGACCATTTTTCAAGGCGCTAGAGTGTATGGATGTTAATACTAATCATAAAATCAAAAAGTTAGAAGATTGCTGCCTGCTTTTAGGGGTATTAATATAGTCCGATCAAAATGGTTATCTGCTTATAATTACGGAATGCTTTGAATTATAGCAAAATCTTTTTCGGCCATGGCCGATAATGAACTATAATTTGATCAAGC
>JAHEZZ010000145.1 GCA_023250815.1 Bdellovibrionales bacterium | reverse complement strand
CCTTGAAATATATATTGTGTAGAAAAATTAAATTTTTCTTTAAGAGGAGCTGTCATCTCTTTTACGTAATCGACATCTGATGGATTTGCACCTTCATTACTGGCCAGCGCAATACTTTTAAATTTTTTGCTGCCTGGATTTTTTTCATATGAAATTGTTTTTTGTACCCAAGACTCAAGCTCTGATGGAAAATTCACAGAAATGCGTCCAAGCATAATATCGGGAATAAGATCGCCAACTCCTCCGAGTAAGGATAACGCCAAGTCAGAAGGTGTATTTTTTTCGAAGTTAGTGGGAAGATATTCAGTGGTAATTAATTTTTCACTGCCAATTATAAGCAGATAAGAAATTTTGTTTTCTTTAGCGATTTTAAAAACCTCATTTTTTATTTCATTAAAACTGGTACCCTGAGCAACTTCCTGGGTAAAAATCTCAAATCCTAAATTCCTTTTAAACTCAATAAATGGCCCAAGTTCTTTTAAAAAATGAGGAGGATGGAGTATCAGCATATTTTTATTTAAATTAGCGTCATCTAAAACAAATATTTTGGCCTTAGATTTTCCACGCACTTCAACTTTTAAATCTGGATAGGCATATATTTTTCCTGATTTAATCTGGGCCGGAGAAAGTTCAATTTTATAGATTTCTTTGCCTCTAAAATCACCCAAATACGTTTTTAAAACTACAGGCCGAGTAGCAAGGTTTTTTTCTTTTAAAGAATCAGTTTTTTGGTCAATAAGGTTATTGCAGCGACACTTTTCTCCTTTATAAAGAGCAAGATTATTGGAATTGATGCCGCTTAAAAGAATTGCTTTTCCTGGTGTTATTTTTAATTTCAAATTCTTACCTGAAACCAAAAATGTTTTATAGGGCATTGAATTTTTAAAAAGGTCACGGGACTTTGGCAAACCATCAATCTCTAAAGATTCAAAATTTTTGTTGTCCTTTGATTTTCCAATTATTGATGATATTTTTACATCTAAAATAAGATTTTTACTGTTGCTAGTTTCCTTGTCAGATCTTTCTGGAAAGGCCCAAAGTAAATCTGCTCTTGCGTAAAATGAGAAAAGACTGAAAAAAAAAGAACAAACAAGCAATCGACTTCTTTCTTTTGTCATAAACCATCCTAGTTTGCGATGGTTATTTATCGGAAAAAGACCCGCCTTAAATTAAAAATAATTAATCAACTTATGGTAGGAATATTTTTCCCTTGGCGTTTAAAAAATTCTAGGAAGTAAGGGGTTTTTGGGATCTCGGGGACTTAATTTGGGAAGAATAAAATCATAGGCCCAAACTGGAAGAAATTTATTAATGAAAGATAAAAACCCCATTGGCCAGGGGAAGGAATAAACTTTTAAATTTTTAGCGATCGCTAAAAGCACCAATTTTGCCGCCTCTTCACTACTAACCATAAAAGGCAAAGGAAAAGCATCGTGATTGGTCATAGGAGTTTTAATAAATCCAGGGCGAATACAGGAAACATTAATATTTTGAGGAGCAAGGTCCAAACGCCATGACTCCAAACAATTATTAATAGCGGCCTTAGAAGCACTATAAGATGAAGCCGATGGCAACCCTCTGATCGAGGCAAGACTAGATATTCCCACTAAATGGCCACGACGCAAGGATTTCATTTCTGCTAAAAAAAGATGGAGCGAATTAACCACTCCAAAATAATTTATTCCCATAATTGCCTGATCGATTTCGAGTGAAAAATGATCGGCAGGGTTAATGCCACCGACCCCGGCATTGGCAATACTAATTTCTATAAACCATTCTTTGGGAACTTTATTTTTAAGGTTCAATAGCTCTTGATAATTTCTCACATCGGCCGGGGCCCCAACACACTGACAAATTTTACTGGCCCCTTCAATAACTTCCTTTAAATTTTTTTCATTTTTATCGGTTAAAACTAATTTGGCATTATATTCCGACAATTTAATTGCCAAAGATTTGCCAAGCCCACTTCCCGCCCCGGTAATAAAAACTGCTTTGCCCTTAAAAAATCGCTCAAGAACCATATCCATTTAACTATCTCCTTTTGGAGCTTTATAAATTGTTTTAAAAAGCCAATCACTTAGAGGATAGACAATATTAAAATTATAATCTCTCATCAGCGTTGGATCATGATGGATTCTGTGATGCTCTCTCATATACAAAAAAAAGGGAATTTTTAACAAGGGATGATCAATGGGCAAATGAGAAGCATAATGAAAAACTTCATAAAGTATAAAATAAATCGCCGCACCCATAATAAAAAAATAGGCCACATTTAAAGAAATAAAAACACTCATCAAAAACAAAGAAATGGGACAAAAAATAAAAACAAAAGAGATCACAACCTCAGGTGGAAAAAAAAGAATATAAAAATCACGATGACTGTCATAGACGATATGTTTGTCAGTAAAAAATTGGTGATGCATTTTACTGTGAATATTATAAGGAGACATAAAAAATTTGATTGGACGATGAAGGGGGTATTTATGAATCACAAAAACTACCAGATTTCCCACAATTAACATCAAGGGCAAAGTGATTATTTCTAAAATGCTGGGCAATTTAATTTGAGTAGCAGAAAATATAATAACTCCCAGAAGCAAAAAAATATTTAATAGTACATGGAAGGGCCCATAGTAATATTTAGGTATAACTTCCTTCCTGAAATAATCTCTGTATCTAGTATTATTCTCAAAATCTTTGAGCTCCAATACATCTTCTCTCACCAAGAATCTCCCTGATACCGCCAGTATAAGAAAGTCTGATTTTTTTACTCTAAGAAGTCAATTACGGAGTCAATTTTGGTTTAGAAAAAAGAGATGGAGAAGTTTTTGTTTCACTGTCTATTTGCTTCTCTTTTAAAAAAGATTTTATTTGAAATTCTTGTACTTCAACTTTGTATTTAAGTTCTTCCACTTTCATCTCTTTGAGTTTGGCAATATACTCCAGGGCCCCCTTAAGTTCATCTGATGAGGCCAAGGCCCCTGTCGCAGACTTGCCAGATCCTGAGGTGATACTTTGTTTTAAATCCTTAAATTCATTTTTTAATTTCTCTAAATCAGTCTTTAATTCCGGTATTTTTTTGACTTCACTTTTACTATTTTCAACATCACCGGCCATTAAATTAAGATCTTTCTCTAAATTTTGTAGGTATTTTTCAATAATTCCAATGCGATCAAATTTATTCTGACTTTTATTATCCGTTGAATCATAGGCATAAAGATTAAAAGCGCTTATTAAAATAAAAATGATCATCAATCAACCTTTGTAAAAATTAAAATTTTTCCGCCGGGAAACCTTCCCTCACTTTGACAATTTCAAGAACTTCTTTGTGAAATTTTTTCCAATAGCTCTGCGCCTTTTTTTTCTTTTCATGCATACAAGACTTTGAGTTGCTGTGAAATATTTTACATTTTAAAATATTATGGGCCCTCCTAAAATATGTTTTTGAAGTATAGGCGGGAATCAAGGAACCCTTGCTGTATTTTTCTATTATTTTTTGTTTTAATTCTGATGTTAAAAACCCAAGTGCAGGATGCCCAATCAATTCTGCTTCTGAAAGATAATAAAATACATTTTCTAATTTTTCCGTTTTCATTTCTTCGGAAATTTTAGAAGCATTTGTTTTTACATCACGGATAAAGATAGAAGCATTTTTAAGCCCAAATTCTTTGACCAAATCGTGGTAAACTTCAGCATCATAGGAAGAATTGTCACCAAAAAAATAAATTTGATCATATTCTTGAGCAAAATTAAGAGTGAGAATTTCTCTAATTCTTTCTATTTTGTATTGATAGGTCCCCTGGCCTCCCAACATTTTCTTCATGGTTACAGGCCCTAATGGAAAATGATACTTATTCAAAAATTTAGTGGCATTAAAAACCAATCTTGGAGCGGCCGTCACATAAAAAAAATGACTTTCTAGTCCGCGAAGATCAGCATCCTTTTCTATCTCAACAAAGATATCTCGCATTTCATAATAAGGTTTGTTCTGTAAAAAATAGTGTATGGCCTCAAAAATTTTCCCCATAGAGTTGCTGGTTTTTATGGTGTCATCAATGTCACTGATAACTAAAACATTACTGCTGGCCTTTTGGAAAATTGAAGAAAACAGACAAAAGAATAACGCAAGCCTAAGATAGACTGTAGTCCTATTCATCATAAAAACTCCTTGAGCTCATCATGATTAAAAAAATTTTCATCGGTTAATTAAATTATAAAGCTCGGTCTTAAGATTTGAAAGAGCTGCATTATTTTACTAGTATTTGTTTTTTGTCAGAAAAGTATTTTCAAATTTCCGACTTCTTAAGTACACTAACCGAATGGGTTTACTATATTTACTCCCCTCCAAAATAAACGAAAGCAGTCATATTACAGTGAATGCTGAAAATACATTAAAGCTAAAAACTTATGGCCTGCCTTGGATTTTTTGGGGTTATCTCATTGCTTCATTGTCAATCATTTTTTTTCTAAGTCTAGCTGTTTGGGCACCCGTTTTAAAACTTTTAAAATCTGAAGAATTGATTGATCAAATTTTGGCCTATGTTATGTTTTGTTTTATCCCTCTCCTTTCCCTTTCTTTATGCGGATTTTTTTTTACTGATAAAATTATCGAAAAAAAAGGGGCCCAACTGACAGTTATCTGGAAAATTTTTTTTCTCCCCATTTTTATTAAAAAAATCGAGTTAAAAAACCCTATATCTCTAGAAATCGATCATTTTTTAGATTCACCTAATATGGCCCGGAGAAACGGGAGCAGCACAAGCAAGGCCTTTCAAAACAAGGGATACTTTGAACTTTTTGCGCTTACTTCTGATAACCAAAAAATTTTAATTGATCGCCACTCACTAAAAGTTGAACTGGAAAAAATTCAAAACCTTTTAAAATCTTATTAGACTAGGGCGTGTCCTAATCTTCTTCCGAATCGTACTTAAATAACTTTGGCCTCTTGCCACCGCCAAGTTTTTTCTGATGGCCGGTTCGATCAGTTGGGCCATCATCTTTTTTTTCCCAATGCTTAAACCAAGGTTGATCTTGAGACTTTTTTTCTTTTTCTTTAAAGTTTTGCTCTCGCTCTTCTCTAATCTGTTCAACTACTTCTTTTTTTCGAAGAGTGCTTGTCGATTTTTTAGGGCGCATTTTATTAGTTTTATTTTTTAGCTGCTCTTGATCTAAATCTTTATTATGCCGAGAAACATCGATAGTTATATCACCTGTAATTTTTGTTTGGCAGGCCAATCTCTCTTTGGTTATATGAAATACATTTCCTAGCAATTTGAGTTCCGGAAATTCAATCGGACTTAAATGTTCTTCACCTGAAACAACTTTTATTATGCAATCCGAACAACTAGCTCCGCCCCCGCAAGAAGATTTTACGTAAACACTTTGCGCACGCAAAGCTTGAAGAAGATTTTCTCCTTCATTAACTTCAAGCGTTTTTAACTCCGGTCTTAGTGTTACTTTATATTTTGTCATTCCCTATTCTACTTTATAATTATTTAGATATTATTTTTAATTTGGCCTTCAATCTTATCTAAAATTTTATTTTTAAAGGGCCTTAGTAAAAATGATAAATTTAAATCAAAACAGCAAGCACTATCATCAAATTGCATTTCTAATTCAAACCCTTGGCCTTTTGCCTTAATACATTTTTTTAAATCGTCATATTTAACTTCTGCAGAAATTTTAAATTGCGCCAAATATTCTGCAGTAACTTGTCCTTTTATTTTATTAAAGGCCTCATCCTTACTTGTCGCTTGGGTATAAGGAATTCTTACACTCACTTCACTCTCCTATCTTTTGCCGGTAGAACCAAAACCACCGACACCTCTCGCTGTCTCGTTTAATTCACTACTTTCATTAAAATTGGCCTGAATTACCGGGGCAACTACTAGCTGGGCAATACGATCCCCATGTTCAATGACTTCATCTTTATGCCCAAGATTTCCCAAAATAATTTTAACTTCCCCACGATAGTCGGCATCGATGGTTCCAGGGGCATTAACCACCATTAGGCCAGTTTTAAAAGACAGACCAGAGCGGGGGCGGACCTGGATTTCAAACCCTGAAGGAATCTCAAAACTAAGACCGGTAGGAACCAATATTCGTTCACCGGCCTTAATTTTTATTTTTTCGCCAATCCCCAAACAGGCCCTTACATCAGCACCTGCAGCATCCACTGTTTCATATTTTGGCAAAGGAAGTGCATGATCAAAATGAGAAAGTTTTAAAACTTTTACATCTACCTTCATCACTATTTCCCTTTTTTACGAAGAGGAACTGATGCCCTAGCAGAAAGTTTAATTCTTCCCATGCGATCAATTTCTATTACTTTTACCTTTATAACATCACCTTCGATTACATAATCATTTACATCGACAACTCTTTCATCAGACATTTCTGAAACGTGAACAAGCCCGGATAATCCTGGAGCAATATCCACAAAAGCGCCATATTCTTTAATGGAGACAACAATACCATCATACTCGCTGTTAA
>JAHEZZ010000144.1 GCA_023250815.1 Bdellovibrionales bacterium | reverse complement strand
GAGGTGCTCCAATTAATTTAGATACTGAGTGCTTTTCCATATATTCGGACATATCAAAACGAATAAGGGGAACGCCCAAAAGTCTCGCCATCTGTTTTGCTAGCTCAGTTTTTCCCACGCCAGTAGGGCCAGCAAAAAGAAAGCGGCCAAGCGGCCGTTCATGTTTAGTCAGACCTGCTCTTGAATTTAAATAAACATCACAAACTTTATCAATGGCATGCTCTTGTCCAAAAATAAGTTTTTTTAGCTCATCTCGAAGGTTTTTAAGTAGTTCTTTTTCGTCGGTATTAACACTTTGTTTGGGAATTTTAGCAAATTGAGCTACCACTGTTTCAATATCTTTATGTGTCACCTGAGACCTTTTTTTATTTTCAGGAAGAAGTTTAACCATCGCTCCGGCCTCATCAATTAAATCAATCGCCTTATCCGGGAAAAAACGATCTTGAATATATTTCTCGGCCAAACTAACCGCTGCTTTTAAAGTGCTGTTGGGATACTTGACTCCATGATGAGATTCAAATTGCGGCCTTAATCCTTGCAAAATTTTATAAGTGTCTTCGGAGCTTGGCTGATCTATATCAACTTTTTGGAAGCGCCTTAAAAAGGCAGAATCTTTTTCAATAAATTTTCGGTATTCATCGTAGGTTGTGCTGCCTATGCAGCGAAGTTTTCCGTTGGCCAAATAGGGCTTTAAAAGATTAGAAGCATCCATACTTCCTCCACCTGTCGCACCTGCCCCCATTACAGTGTGCAATTCATCGATAAATAGAACACAAAACTCCCCACTTTTTCCTTTGGCCTCTAACTCCTTTAAAACGGCCTTTAATCTTTGTTCGAAATCCCCTCTAAATTTCGCACCGGCAAGCAGGGACGCCATATCCAAAGAATAAATCACCGCTTTATTCAAAAGGACGGGCACCGATTTTTTTTCAATAGAGTAAGCGAGGCCTTCAGCAAGAGCAGTTTTACCCACCCCGGCCTCGCCTACAAGAAGGGGATTGTTTTTTCTTCTTCTGCAAAGAATATGAATAACTCGTTCAATTTCTTTTTCTCGTCCGATAACCGGATCAATGCGCCCTTCTTTTGTTTCATTATTTAAGTTGACACAAAATTCTGCCAATGCAGAACGTTTATTTGAATGTCCAATGTTTGCGGGGGCGCCATTTTCCGCCATCCCCTGCTCACTGCCAATTGCCGTAAGCTCAGTTAGTGGTTTATCCAAATCATGGGCAGCAATTTGCAAAACATCCAAGGCATGAACAGCATTATTTTCCAAAATAAAAACGGCAAAGCTTTCCTTTTCTTGAAAAAGTGCAACAAATAAATTGATTCCCCTGATTTGTTGTTTTCCAGATGACTGTACATGAACCGCCGCTCGTTGAACAATTCGCTGCAACGCCTGAGTCACTTCTGGCTGATAAAGCACACCACTTTGCTTGGCCATTTCTCGCATTTTCTCATCGCTAAATTGCACCTTCGATAATTCTTTAATTTGTTCTACAGAGAGTATGCTGAAATTTTTTTCATCCAAAAGAAAAGTGTTGAGCTCAACTTTGATTTTTTCAACATTTCCCCCCACACGTTCGATCACTTCCTTTACCAAGGTATCTTCTAAGAGCCCCAGCAAAAAACTTTCCAAAGTGATGTACTCATGACGGAGCTCATTCGCCTTTTTAATGGCAAAATTGAAAAAATATTCTAATTTTTGTTCCATATTATTCCTCTTCGAAAGAACATCTCAGGGGATGCCCATTATCTTTCGCCAGTAAAACAACCTTTGCGCATTTGCTTTCAGCTATTTCAAAAGTATAAACTCCACAAATCCCAACACCTTCTTGGTGCACTTTCAGCATCACTTGGTAGGCCTTGTCGTAATGTAATTGAAATACTTTTTGTAAAATAAAAATAACAAATTCCATGGTCGTGTAATCATCATTATGAAGAAGAACTTTATAAAGTTTAGGCCTTTTTAATTTGACTTGATCGATAACTAATGATCCCGCATCTCCATCGCTTTTTAAGGGATCTTGATTGTCTTCTGACATGACAATTTCAATCACATTTTCTAATCCTATCATCAAAATATTATAGTTTCGGAAACGGGGAATTGAAAAGCGAGAAATTCACATACAGCGGTTCTTAAAAATACTTACTAATGAGTCTCTGCTAATTTTCGCCAAACCATTAATTGAACACATTAAATTAAATGAATCGAGTTGGTAATAGACAGAAGTCAAATTTCCATCTAGAAATTCCAGATAACAATCGCGAAGCCCCAATGAGTGTCCAAATTCATGGGCCAAAGTAGAAAGCATTTCATCTCTATTTTTTAAAATAAGATCACTGAGATAGACAATTTGCGGATGATTACTTTCAACAAATGATACCCCTGCTTTAGAAAGTTTAATTTCAATAGCATGCTCTTTTTTTATTGGAGTGAAGTAAAAATTTATTTTGAAGCGGTCTTCATTGTTCCAAAATTGGGCAATTTTTTGTAAATCGTTCTCACTCAGTGTAATCTCTGAAGAATAGATCTCAATTTTCATGGTGCTATTTTTATCTTCGATATCACAATTAAATTTTGGGCCTTCTTCATCTGTGTTATAAAAAAAGGAAACTTTAGTTTTTTTGTATTCTGCTATAAGTTCAGGCAGCCTTGCCACCAGTAATTCTTGATTGTCCAGTAAAGTTTGACAAAAATGAGAACTATAACTCCATGTACATAAACTTAAAAAAAACTTTTGAATAAGATTACCTGCGGGGTGAGAAATATTATTGCTCAAACAATAAAAATCCCCCCTGCATACTTCGAAAAGCTGATTTTCTAATATAAAATAGGGCCTCACATCTAATGCCTCTTTCTTTTGGAATATTGATTTTTGACAAAGTAGATTATTATAACGAACCAGTCGTTGATAAAATTTTTTCTGTTTTTCCTGCAAATTAAAAAACTTTGATTGGGCGATAGAATTTATCTCTAATTTTTTTATTGCATCTAATTCTGTCTGCAATGAATTGATCTGAGTTTGTAAAACTTGGTCATTAATTTTGAGGGGATTTAGGGGCCCCATATGAGAATTATCATCGGCCAAATCTAAAATGGGAAAAATATTGGGGTATATAGTAATCAATTTATCTACTTGTCCCTTCAAATCGGCAGACTGCTTAAAAAGAGCTGATAAATGTATGTCTGGTGCACAGATTAAAAGGGAATTTCTAGAATAATCATTCCAAACAATTCTACGACGTGTATTTAAGGCCTCTCCACAAGACGTAAAAGTACTTAAAACAAGAAATAATAAGAGCTTATACATAGGCGCCGGATACTATTTTAAATCTAAAATAATGCAATCGGGCCTTGATATTCTAGTAATACTTATACTCCTCATATATGACTTTTCGAGGAAGCAAAACTCAGTATTTACGAGCAGTATATATTATTTGCTTGCAGAGTTACCAACAGGAGCACTCTCGTCTGGAGTGGGGAGTGGTGGCACTTCTTTATTTTCCGTACCTTCTAAGACTTCTTCTGCTGCTAAAAGTGCACTGTATGCGGCAAGTTCTTTTTTGCGAAGGATGGCATAAACTTCAACCGATCGAGCACAAGCATCTTTCTCAATCTTTGCCGCTTTTTCCAATTGAATAACAAAACCTTGGGCATCAATAAGGGCCTCACTCAGCTGTTTGTAATCTGCAATAAAAATTTCTTTTTTTATCGGATCCATAGCACATGTTATTTTAAATTTTGAGATTGAACTATCCAGCAATTCTGAAATATTTAAGGCCTCAGTATAATTTGAATCTCGAATACTGTCAGAAATCATTCCAACACTTGTCAAAAAAGGAGTGCAAACTTCTTCATTTAACTTTTGTGCGGGAATATCTTTAGCAGAATTTTGCGCCATTTTTACTTGTTCTTCGGCCTGGCGAACTTTTTCATCAACTGCATTTTTAACTCGACTTATTTCGCTCAATTGTTCTTTTAAAGAGCTAATTGAATAAGGTGAAAAGTAGTTGTTCATTGCTGATAAATAATCATTTGTTTGACGAAGGGCCATGTTAGAACTCGCATATTGACCGGCCTTACATTTTTTAAAAGTACTATCCCACAAATCAAAAGCTTCTTTCTGAAAATAGGTCCCCTTGGCCCTGGAAGATAATTCTTTGTGAAAAGGAAGAATAAACTTATTGCAATTTTCTCTAAATAAATCTTTATCTGCTTGGAAGACCCCTTTTTTATTTTTTGAAATCCCTTGTAAGGCAACCGTCCATTTATTTTTCATTTCATCTACTTTAATTTTGAGCGATCCACTTTCTCGAGAAGCAACTTCTTTTTTTAATTTATTTTCATTATCGAGAGCATTTTTATAAAGTTCCTTTCTTTTATAAAATTCTTCTAAGTTGCGATCTTGTGACAACGAGGTACTGAAATTTTCCGCCCTGGAGTTTAATAAATTATTTAATTCCACACCTATATTTTTATTAGCATTGGCAATGCCTGAAAAAGATTTTAAAAATTGTCGATCAATATTTTCACAACGGTCTTTAATAACTTCCGCACTAATAAAAGCACTTGTTTCTGCTTGATTAGATTTATATCGTCTGGCAATCTCTTTATTATCCCTTAACATTTTTATGACTTTATCTTGAGACATCGGAGAGGTCAGAATTTTATTTACTTTTGCAATATCATCGTCAGTGATAGGCCCCATTGCATAAGCATTTATCATCATTAATGAAAGAACTGAAAACAGCGAAAGTTCTTTTAACGCCATAAAATTTCCTCTCTAAAAATATAACTCTACCGACTTTTCTGCAAATACGGCGCCAACTTTTGTCCATTCTCTTTACAGTTAGTTGAAAATTTAATTCGTTTAAAATATAAACAGCTGTCTGGAATTCATGTCGATGTGCTTCTGGCGAAACATGCAAGGGTTAAGGCAAAAGCGTGGGGTAAGCGCCAGGAGTTAAGTCCCAGACTGCCGGACTCCAGGGGGAAGCGGCGTTTTCGTAGATGTCGATCACTCCGTTTACATTGGCATCTGTGGTAGTCATATCTGCGGTCATTTCCCCCGTGCCGTTGTAGCTAGAGGCCCGCCCGGAGGTGGTAGTATTCCAAAAAGAAGAAAGGTCTCCCGCTCCCCATCCCGTCAACCCACCAAAAGTTGCATCAGCGGTATTGCTTACCGCTCCTATCGAATAACTCCGAAGAAGTGTTGCCCCATTTTGTCCTATTAAACCTCCCACATATTGAGATCCACTACCACTGCTCGTCACCGCAACATCTCCCGTCGCATACACATCTGTTACACTTCCCCCCGATACCAGTCCTATTAATCCTCCCACATTCGATCCACTCCCCGCTGCAGAACTTGTCACCGTCCCCGTCGCATAAGACTTACTCAGAGTCCCCCCTGAAAAATATCCCATTAATCCACCCAAATAAGTACCTGTGCTCACCGTCACATTCCCCGTCGAATAACTCTGGGTGATTGTCCCCGAAGAAGTACTCAGCCCTATCAATCCTCCATACGCCTGTGTGCTTGTCGAGCCAGTTATCGCTCCTGTCGCAAAACAACCCGTAACTGCTCCCCCCGCTGACGAATAATATCCTATCAAACCACCAACATAAACTGAGCTCGCCGCCGTCGAACCCACTGTCCCCGACGTCGAACAATTAGTTAACGTAATCCCACCCGCATCTAGAAAACCTATCAATCCACCCAAGTATGACGCCGCATTGGAATCACCACCCACATTCACCGCCGTTGTACATGTCCCCGTAAGCGTACTCGTTCCCGTTAGCTTCCCGACCAATCCTCCTACGTAGTTTACCCCCTTGATCGTTCCCCCTCCCGTCACTATCACATTGCTGATCGCTGTATCTTCTGCGTAACCCGCCAGTGCCCCCACATAATCCGTTGCCGTGCTAGTTATCGACGGCGTCGCAAGAGTCAAGTCTTGCACCGTCGCTCCCAACATATATCCAAACAAACCAAAATAATTATTCGTCGTCGTCGTCGAAAATGTTAAATTGCTTATCGTCTTGCTGTTCCCATCAAACGTTCCCGCAAAAGGAATCGCCGCCGTTCCTATCGCTTCCGTTATTACCCCCGACATGTTTAAATCCGCCGTCAATCTGTAATACGCCGAACGGGAGGCCACGTTAAATTGCATGACGTAGGGGATACTAACAAGCTCGGCAGTTGTGCTAATCAAATAGGGACTGCCCGCCGTTCCAGCACCAGCAAAAAAGGTACTTATAGCGGGAGTTTGGTCCGCCTGAATTTGCGCAGGGGTGCGGGCCCATTCAAAAGTTGGATAAGTGCTGCCGTCATCTATTCTCCAAGTGCCAGTGGTGGGATTAAAGTCCCACCCTTCAGCAATATAGGTCGCTCTCTTCTTCATCGTCGCCGTTACTTTGCCCATTCCATTATAGCTGCTAGAGCGCCCCGATGTCGTTGTATCCCAAAAAGATGCCACCCCCGTAGTTCCCCATCCCGTCAACCCACCAAAAGTTGCATCAGCGGTATTGCTTACCGCTCCTATCGAATAACTCCGAAGAAGTGTTGCCCCATTTTGTCCTATTAAACCTCCCACATATTGAGATCC
>JAHEZZ010000143.1 GCA_023250815.1 Bdellovibrionales bacterium | reverse complement strand
TACAGTTTGTGGACATTAATGTCTACTAATGGTAGACTAGATAGTAGACGATGAGGTTTATATGACGAATGCTTTAAAGCGCACTTTCTATCCTGCTCCCGAAGTTGAGGCCGTCCTCAAGGATGCTCCTGTCAAGGGACTCAGTGATCGGGTAAATGAACTTATTTTGAAAGGCCTTGAAAGAGAACGAGAAGACCAGATCAAGGCCGAGTACGAACGCTTCGACAAAGAAGTGGCCAGGGCACCCAAACGAGATCGAGATGCCAAAGGCATTTCTGCCACAATGATGATGGGCCAAGGTCTTTTCACCCGTGCCGAAGATGAAGACGACTCTGACCAGGATTTGATCTAATGGTACGCGGGGAGATTTGGTACGCCGCCTGGCCAGGTGATCCAGAAAAAAAAGAGCGACCAGTATTGATCGTAAGTAACAATTACAGAAATAAGGCAAAGAACTTGCTCGATGTCGTGGTTGTTAAATTGACGGGACTCCACCGTTCTGATGGCAAAGTGAAGCCTGTTAATGCAAACGAAGATGTGGTCATCAAATTAAAAAAAGAAACCATCATTCGTTGCGCTTCGATCTTTACGGTTGAGAAAAGTATGCTCAAGAATAACAAAGGCCCAGTGTCAGCTTCCGACCTTGCAGAAGTGGATGAGAGACTCAAAAACGTCCTTTCACTGTAGTTTTCTTTCTTCTTAGACGATCATTCGCATGAATGATCTGCTTGAAACAGAAAATCGTCGTCACCCGCCCGGTGAGCAGTTACCAATAAGGTCAATTAGAGGCCATAGAGTTTGCGCAGTTTGGGGTCACTGGGATCGGCGATTTCTTCGGTGTAACAATTTTCGGTTTCAAAAAAAGTAATTTTGTGAACGATCACTCCCGAATTTTTTAAAACCTTTGGGCAAACTTCCCACAGCAAATAAGCAGAAAGATTTTCGGCGGTGGGATTTGTCGGCAGAACAAAAGTTTTTTTAAAGGCCGGGGCCTGGTCAACTAGTTCAATAGTTTTTTGGTCGTCTTTGAAGAGGATCATAGTATGGTCCCAATACTGGTCTACCCACCCGCCAACTTTTTCTTTGAGCACTGAAAAGTCGATCACTCGGCCAAGATTGTCCAAATTTTTTACGGGAGTAGCATGCACCCAAATAATTCCATTATGCCCGTGTAGTGTTGCACACTTACTTTCGTGATTCATCACTCGATGGCCATAACAAAAATGGATTTTTCTCACACAGCTTTCCATAACTACACCCTTCTAAATTTTTCCAAGACTAACATAAACGGCAACTCATCCCAAGATTAAAAACATTTCGCATATTCCTAGGCGTTGTTTAGATTAAAAATCCTCTTGGTTTGCGCTGGAAATGTTTGCTAGTATTTTTCACTGGGGAAAAAATGAAATTTATAATCCTCCTTTTTACTTTGCTGATTTGTTCAAAGGGCCAGGCCCAAAAACCCGATTGGATTTCCAGTCCAAAGGATGGTTGTAGTGCTTTTGAACTTTGCGCTGTTGGTTCGGGGAGTGGCCCGATGGCGGCACAGATCGCAGCTCGAGCTGAGCTTTCTAAAATTTTCTCGGCGGAAGTTAAAGGACGCCTTCATTCTTCAACATCTTCTAATTCTAAAACACAAAAGGATGTGGTTAGGGGAGAAATAACTGACGATGTTTTTATGACCGTTGAAGAAAAAAGTGAGGGCGTGATCAATGCAGCAGCGATCAAACAAACTTACGAAGATAAAAATAATTTCTACGCTTTAGTGGCGCTCAAAAAAGATGAAGCAGCAAAGGCCATTTTGTCGGAAATTCAATTGATCGATGAAAAAATTGTCGCCTTTTTTAAAGAAAATAGCAGAGGGAGTTTGGCCCGGGCCCTTAAGCTTTACGAAGAAAGGCAACTGCTTCACTGGCGCTATGAATTTTTAAGTGGCACGGCCTATCCTTGCCCGATTCGTTATCAAGAAATGGTCGATAAAAAATTGGTGATTACTAAAAAAACTATTTCTGTTTTACTTGTTGTTGATTTATTTTCCGACACCAGCGCCAAGAAAAAATGGGGTAAAGAAATCGAACATATGGCGGCAAAGTTTTTACTTGATCGGGATTATAAGGTCTCTTTGAGGCCCAAAGATAGTGAACATGAAAAAGTTTTGGATGTGGAATTAGAAAAAGAAAAAATGCATTTTGATGTAGATGGTTTTGAAAAATATAAAATCACCGCTGTTTTTTCGGCGAAAAATAAGGCCGGCGAAAAAATTTCGCAAATTAATTTTGTCTCAGAATTTACCGGCAGAAATTTTGAACAGGCCTTGGAAAATGCCTTGCCGGAAATTAAAAAATTTTTAAACGATCATTTTGACGAATTAAATTTTGAATAAAAAGGAGTTTGCAATGAAAAAAATGAATTTGATGTGGGGGCTTGGTCTTTTTTCACTTTGTCTTTTTGCCAGTTGTTCTAGTTCTAAAAAAACAGAAGACAAAAAATTAACAGAACGAGCGCATGAAGATATCAAAAGAGATTATACGGTTATTGATTCTAATGCAGAAGTAAGGCCGGGATGGATTCAAGACGCCGAAATTTGGGCAAAAAATAATGAAAAAGACCTGGATCAATTTCGCTATTTTTCATTTGAAACTGAACCTAAAGTGAGTCGAGAGATCGCCTGTAATTTAGCGCAAACCAATAGTCGCGCCGATATCGCTGCTGAGATTGCTACTTTTATTGAAAAAAAATTGGGAACTTCAATTGAAGGCCAAGGGGCGCTTGATGAAAATAACCCCCACGTAAAAGCGCTGAAGGAATTTACCGAAAATACGCTGGCGGAAAAAGTGCAAGGTTTTGTTCGAGGGGCCAGTGTTGTCAAAAGTTATTGGGAAAAACGCGCTTATAAAGAAGATTTGGGAGCGAAACAAGATTATTCTGCTTACACCTGTGCAGTTTTAGTTCGCTTTGAAAATAAACGATTGGCAAAAGCGATAGATCAAGCGGCAGAGCAGGTGATTAAAAATACTGACGATGCTGCGACAAAAGAAAATGTAAAAAAGGCCCTGAACAATGTCGATGATGATTTTATCAAGGCCCGTCGCGGAGAAATTTAATTTTTATTAATTACTTAGGAGAATAGTATGAAAGGGATGTTAATTGCCGTTATTTTTGGACTTGTTTCATGTTCTAGTTTTAAAGCGGAGCGAGTTGATGCTGCAAAATCAGACGAAAAAGCGCTTACGATTACCGATGAATGGCTTCAAAAAGACACTGAACAAGTGATTGGCGAAGTCTTAAAACAATTAGACGATCATAAGGGTTATCGTCGTTGGGTGTCTGCCCTTGGCCATCAGCCAAAATTATTTGTTGGCGAAGTAAAAAATTTAACCAGTGAGGCCTATTATCCGATAAACGATTTGAACGATGAATTTTTAAATGCTCTTTCCCAGTCTGGTGATTACGTTTTGGTTGATGCCGCCTCTCGGGAGCATCTTTTAAAAGAAATTAAATATCAAAATGATGGGATGGTTGATCCTTCCAGCGCTAAAAAAGTGGGTAAAGCGGCGGCCGCTGATTTGATGATTTTTGGAAACGTTTATATGAAGCCGGAAACTAGAGAGGGTAAAACAATTAAACAATACTCGGTCAATATCTATCTGACTGATTTAGAAAAAGGGGTGGAGGTTGCCAGAACGAGAGCTAAACTTTCCAAATATTCTGCTCAAAAAGGTGCAGGTTGGTAAAAAGTTTTTTATCTCTAGTTTCCCTCGCCCTTTTTTTGGGTTCCTGTGCTACCGGAGGCCGGACTGAAAGGGCCGAGTTTAGAACTTTTATTGAGCGCTCTGATTATCAGGGCGCTTTAAATTATCTAGAGACCAATGAGTTTTATCAAGAACCCAAAGTTCTTTTGCTTAAACTTCTTGAAAAAGGATCAGTGCTATTTCGCAATCAAAAATATGCGGAATCAATTTTGGCATTTGATGCCGCCAAAGCAATGGTTAAGGAGCTTTATACTACTTCACTTTCTAAAAAAGCAGAAACGATACTTTCAAATGACAACGCCGATATCTATTATGGTGAGGCCTATGAGCATAGTTTAGTTTATTTTTACCTGAGTTTAAATCACGTTCTTGTTGCTCAATCATTTCCAGAGGGATCAAGTGAAAAGGTGCAAAGTTTATCTCGTGCCAGAGCAGAACTTTTGGCCTGGGATTCCATGCTTAAATCAATTCAATCTGATCGTCTGGGAAGAAGTGTTTTTAAAAATGACTTGTTGGCAAAAGTTTTTGGTGGAATGGTTCATGAGTTAATTGGTACTCGTGATGATAAACAAGTGGCCATTAATCTTTATAAAAATGCCAAGGAAGTTCTTCTGAAAAATGGCAATGCCTATAAAACCTTTAATAAAAAATCCAGCAACTTTAAAAAAGATTTTGAAAAACTCCCCACGCTTAAAAAAGATGACTTAGAAAAAAATTATATTGAACAAACGGCCTACCAAGAAAATTTGCAAAAATTTTTAGATGAAAAAATTAAATCGCTGGAAAAAATAAAAAAAGAAGATAAGGGGCAACTTGTAATCTTGGTTCAAGAAGGGCCTATTCCTCTAAAAGTGGCGGAGAAACAATATTATGGCCTAACTTCTGCTCTTCAAAATCCAGATAGTAGCGATACTTCAAAGGCCATTGCTAAAGTTGGCCATATGGCGCTAACTATGTTTGCTCTTAATAAATTAAATCTTCTTCCGCCTCCCAGTAATTGGTCGCCTGCGGGAGCTTATTTAGGAGTGAATGTTGCTTCTTTTGCCGCTGACTCTGCAAATATTTCTTTCGAACTTCCGGTTATTAAAAGCAGTGAGGTTGATTCCACTCTTTATTTGCAATTAAACGAAAAAGAAGAATTTTTGCTACCGCTGGTGTCGCCACTGGGTGATATTGCGGAAGAAGCTGTAGCGGAAAACTCTGCTGGCCGTTACATCAAAATTGGGGCCAGGCTTGCTTCTAAACATCTTGTGGCGATTTTGAGCGCTTATGGCACTTATAAATTAATGGCGAAAGATAAAGGTCCAGATTTTTTGGCCACCAATTTGGCGGTTTTAGAGTACGCTGCTCTGGCCCGGGGGATTGCAGCGAGTGAAAAGGCCGATACCAGACAATGGAGCACTCTTCCGCAAAATATTTTTGTCTATTCGCTTTCTCTTAAAGATGGAGAGTATCACCCTCATCTTAAAATCAAGACTAAATCTGGGGAACAAAATTTAGACCTTGGAAAAGTTGTTATCGACAAAAAAAACACCGTGATTTTAAATTTTTGTCATTAAAAATCAAGACCCATAATTACCCGATCCTTACTGTCGGGAATTCTATGGCAAAAAATTCCAATTTTTTATTATTTTTACTCAAGGCAGATGACCTCTTCATTTTTATCCGAAGAGAGAGTCATGAAAATATTTATTTTATTCCTCGTCTTGATTTGCAATTCTTGGGCCGTTGACGATTATTTGGATGTCGATATTTCTAAAAGTTATACTCAAACTTGGACGAAGATTGCCAAAAATGAAGAGATTGCCCTCAAGGTTTTATTTAATACTCTATCACAATCGTCAACGGGAAAATCCCTTCTCACTTTGGTTTCTCGTAAGGCCAAAGATCAGGGCAAAACATTAACAGATGTTATTATTCCCGGCGATTCTTCAATAACTGATACTACTTTAGTCAGGCGATTTTCTCCCCATGATCCGAGTGTTGTTGCCTATGAAACCCGTTCACTTATTTATCTCAATCGCCATTTAAATGTCGTGGATGCAGTGATGGATTTGGCCCATGAGATGACACATTATTTGCATCGTGAACCCTTCAATCCCTATCGTCCGCAATTTGGCCTAAAAGAATTTATTGTCTCAACGGTTGAAGGAAAAGGTGGAGAAGTCGACGCCTATTTAGTTGAGTGCCAAGTTTTTAAAGATATTTTTAGAAGTTTTGAGTCTCATAATTCCCGCTGCTCATTAGTTGCTGATTTACAAGGGAATCTCTCAAAAGAAAAAGGAATCAAAGAATTTTACAAAGTGGGGAATTACTACACCGATTTTTTTAATGATATCACTAAAGAAAATTTAAATAAGAATGACTTTCCTGAAATTGGTGCGGATACACCTTCTTTTATTTCTTCGGCCTATTCTTTGCCCTATCCTCTGGCGGCGATCAAAGAATATTATACCGTCATGAATAAGGCCTGCCAAAATGATCAAAAGAGAATCGCTTTAATTGATCAATTACAAAACACTTCGGCCGGTACTGAAAAAGAACGTTCTCCCGCTTCCGAAAAAAGCGATACTTGGTTACAGCTTCGAGAGAATTTTAAACATCGTTGCAGTTCACATTTACAAAAAAGATACTGAGATTCGGCATGGGCAAATTCTTCAAATTTCTTTTATTTCGCCACTTTGATTGACGAAAATTCCCGCCCTAAGGTACAACTAAAGTACGACTTATTTTTTATAATTAAGGGATGAAATCTATGGATTCTGAAGTGGTGATTACTACCCTCGATGATTTTTTAAATTGGGGAAGAAAAAATTCTCTTTGGCCCATGACCTTTGGACTTGCCTGTTGTGCCATTGAAATGATGGCCACTGGTGCTGCGAAA
>JAHEZZ010000022.1 GCA_023250815.1 Bdellovibrionales bacterium | reverse complement strand
CATCCATTTAGAGGTTAAATAAGTACAGCTTTGACAAACAAAATTACTATTTTTTTTTGACATTAAAAACTCCAAAAGAAAACAACACCGACATTTATACTCATCACGTTTGAGTTTTCCGGTACGGAAAACTCAGTATTACGAGTGGTATACCCTTATTCAACTATTACACTCTCGCAAAAATTACAAGTCTTCAATTTTTGAGTTTTGAAAAATTAATTATCATTAAATATGATTCACTGTTAATCATCTTTTATCCTTTTTAGAATCTTGGCCAATGCCATTTAATAGATACTGTTTTAAATTTTCTTCGTTAATTATTTCAACCCCCAACTTTGTCGCCTTTTCTAGCTTTGAAGAGCTCAGACCAAGTTCATTGCAAATTAAAAAGTGTAACCCCTTAGTGACACTAGACAAAACCTTACCACCGTTTTGTCGTATTTTGTCCTCCACAACCTCTCTTTTTTCACTGAGAGATCCAGTAATGCAAAAACTTTTCCCTTGCAAAATTTGTGAATCTTGTCTTGGCGGGATAAATTTCATTCCCAAATATAATAATTCTTTTATTATTTCATTCTTGCCCTGTAGTGAGAATAAAAAATCTTTGGAAGACTTTTCTGCAAAAGACTCAATCGACATTAAATCTTCAAGAGATAAATCTAATATCTTATTTATTGTATCGTATCCCGCCTGAACCACTTTTTGACACTTGTTAAATGCCCCGCCAGAAATCCCAATAGCACTCAAAAATGTTATTAAGTCGATTTCTTTTGTTGCCTGTATGTTGGCAAAAAGCTTGTTTGCCATTTTTTCTTTCGTCTTATCAAGTTGTAAAAGGTCAGATGTTTTTATTTTATATAAATCAGGAATTTCTTTTACTATTTTTTTCTTTATCATCTCTTCTAGTCTTTTCTCGCTTAGATCTTCAATCCCGATTTTTTGAATATAGTTTAAAATAATTGCTTTATTTTTTCCTGAGCATTCATGGTTTTTACAAACTAATCGAATATCTTTTTCGCAAGTTTCAGAACCACAACTCGGACACACTCTTGGGTAACTCGTTTCTCCCTTTGCCGAGGAAATCACTTCTAAAAATTTTGGGATAACCTCCCCGGATCTAATAATTAAAATCTTGTCATCTTTTTTTAAGTTAAATTGCTTTACCATGCCCCAATTATGTAGTGTCACGTTTTCTACCGTGGCACCACTCAATTCCGTTTTTGTCACTCGAGCAACCGGTGTAAGAAACCCATTTCTTGAAACACTCCAGTCAATTCCAAGAATTGTCGCTTCTTTACTTTCACCTTTAAATTTAAAGGCCATCTTGTAGCGAGGGTGATGGGCGGTTACCCCAAGAGAATTTTGCATTTCAATGCTATCAACCACGAAAACAACTCCATCTATTTGATATTCTCCCTCTTCTATAAAAGTAGCTGCTTTTTTTATAAACTGTTCAACACTCTTAAAATTTTTGTGAATTTCATAATCGGGAAGTTTAAACCCCATTTTTTTTAACAATTCTAATTTGTGATATTCCGACCTCATTGGCAGATTTGCAATAAGATCAAAACCGTTAAAGGAAAGAAATGAAGATAGGTCAATATAATCTTTTCTTGAAATTAATCCCGCAACAATATTCCGCAAAGACATTGGTCTTGGCAAACCTCTCATCTCCATCATCTCGGCAAGTTTTATGAAGTTCTCTTCTGTACAAAAAATTTCTCCCCGCACTTCAAGTTGCCCAACGCTTTTCTCTATGACTTTTGGAATATCTGTTATCCATCTACATTTTTCTGTTATTTCTTCCCCAACGCTTCCATCTCCCCGAGTCTTTCCAGTTATCAATTGCCCGTCTTTATAGATCAAAGAACAACTAACTCCATCAATTTTAAAAATACTAAGAAGATCATTTTTTCCCATCCATTTTTCAAGATCTTCCAATAAATAAGTCTTCTCAAGTGAGAGCATTTTAGTTTCATGGGGAATTTTCGCGCTTGCACTAGCTACTGATCCGACAGTCAGAAGCACAAAGTTCTCTGGATTTATTTTTCTTAATTCTTCTTCTAGTAAATCAAATTTGTCATCGCTAATTATCGCCTGGCCAGAATAATAGCGCCTTTTATGATCCAATATCTCTTCTTCGAGTTCCTTTTCTCTGTCGTTTTTCATCAGATCAATTTACAAATCTAGAAGCTAAATGTCGCCCCTAATTTTAAAGAAATTTCTTTAAAAGAATAAACTTTATCGGCGGACTTCGTTTGTGTTTTATTGGCCGTATAACTAAATAATCCATCCAGCGTTGTTGAATTGTTGTATATATAGGAACTGCCAACTTGCATTTGATAACTTGTTACTGACTCAAGATTGCCGTACATATTTGCATCTTCTTCATATTTGGGAAATAGCATAAATTCTAGCCCCAAAAAAGGCCTAATTGTATTAAAAAAAGGTACGCTGCCTCTTATTCCAAGTATTGCGCCTTTGAAGCTTGCGGCAACAATTCCGCCAGCAGCATTGGTACCAAGTCCATAATTATAACTCCCATACCCAACATAACCATCTAATTGTGGCCCAAAGAAAAATCCCATTGGAAGATATTTATATCCTGTTTTAATTTTTACAACACTGTTTGCTGCTTCAGTTTCCGAAGCACCGGGGCCGCTGTGCTTACTGTATTTTCCAAATTTACGGCCAAATTCTAGCGCCGCCCAATATTCTCTTGTTATCCAAATTTCTCCGAGCAAATAAATTCCATAATTATTCCCATCATAAATAGAATTATTGCCATTGTTCGCTCCGACGGTATCGCTTGAAAGATCCAGATAAACACTGGCCCTACCAATTTTTCCAAAATTATAACCATCTGGTGATTCCTCTTTGGTGGTTGTATTGACAACCACTTCGCTTGATTTTCGTTTTACAATTACCCAGTCTTCAAGTTGAAGTTTTTTTCTATTTTCATATTGAGTAATTTTCCCTTGCGAACTATCAAGTGCAACATGAAACATTTTTCCGTCGCCAATTTTTTCAGTTTCCCATTCCACAATTTCCTTAAGCAAAGGATGCATCTTCCTTTTTACTGGACGAACGACTGTTACTTCGTCGTCGGTATTTATTCCAAATTGCTTTCCAAAGTCAGCAGAAAATTGATCTCCTAAAACCCCAACAACCTTTCCATCGTAGGGAATTCCCTTTTGAAATTCATTTAACCAATTCTTCACGGCTTGGGTTGCCGCTTCTGGTTCTGAGTTTTTAACCTGTGCACTTTCTTTTAAATATGAAGACTCCCCATCTTCACCAATAACTTCTATCTCCACTTTTAACAATTCAGAAACATTCTCTAAATTTATTTTTATCATCGTTCCAGAATCTGTTTTTTCTGCTAAAATTTTTAAAACTTCTTTGTTCGCAAGATGTTCTGCAAGGTTATTTCTATAGTTTTTTAAAATATTTAGGATCTCAGAATTTGTTTTATAAACACACCAATTGCTATCTTTAAGATAATTTTCGACTTCCTCAAAAACTTTAAATGCGAGGGCCCCCTGCATATTATCTGTAACTGGCAATAACAAACAATTTCGCATTGAACTCTTTGCGTAAATATTTTCTGTCTGGTAAATCGCCAAAAAAATAAAAATAAATCTAATCAAATTTTTCATAGGCTTCTATCAACATTTTGAGTTCATTAATTTCTTCTTTGAGTTTTTGGTTTTCTAATTTTAACATCTCTTCTTGTTTATTGTTATTCTTATCCCTCAAATGAGTTTTTAAAACCTCAATAAAATACATATCTTCTTTGACTACAAATTTAAGTTTTTGAGATTTTATTTTTCTTCGAACAGTAGAAATAGAAATATTAAAAAAACGAGAATACTCCACTATTGAGAGCCACTCACTGTCATCTCTTTGATCACTTGTATTCCTATATGTTTGAAAAAAATTATCCATTCTCTACTTTTTCTTTATTATTCCCCATTTAAGATTAATATTAAATAACAAATGCAAAAAGTTGATATTTCTAAATTTAAAGGGAAAAAAACTGCTTTGGTTTTTTCTGGCGGAGTTGTTAAGGCGGCGGCTTGGCACCTTGGGGTTTCCTTGGCCCTTGATGAATTTGGCTTTTGCCTTAATTCTAATGGAAAAAAATCTGAAGATGGTTTGGATATTTCTACTTATGTGGGGTCGAGTGCAGGTGCGCTGATTAGTCTTTACTTCGCTAGCGGTTTTCGTCCAATTGATATTATAGCTGCGACAATTGAAAACTCTAATCCAACATTAAAACCGATTACCTACAAAGATATGCTCTCTCTTACCAATCCAATGAAAAAACCCCCAAAAAGCACAACCTATGACCCATTTGATGGACTGCCCTTTTATATAAAAGCTCTTCTAACTCCTTTTTTAAATATTTCTGGATTATTTTCAACACATGGACTTCACCGATATATTCAAAAAAATGTAATCCATTCAGATGATTTTTCGGATTATTCAGCGGATCTCTTTGTCGTTGCAACCCAATTAGATCATTCAAGAAAGGTCATCTTCTCTAAATTTAACTACCCCAATCCGTCTCACGACCCTACCGCCGTATATTACACCGGCATATCCATTTGCGATGCCGTTGCTGCGAGCATGTCTGTTCCCCCATTTTATGCTCCTTACCCGGTTAAAAACTCACTCACAAAACAAATTGACTATTACATCGACGGAGAAATCAGAGAAACACTTTCTACACATGTGGCAATTGATAATGGCTGTGAAATTATTATTAGTTCATGGACCCATACTCCTTATCATTATCATGATGAAATTGGTTCATTGGTAAACTATGGAATCCCGGCCATTTGTATCCAGGCAATTTATTTGCTGATCCAAAAAAAGATTGTCGATCACCGCTCTCGCCGTTTAAACTCAAAAGACATTTTGGAAACTGTTTCAGATTATATGAAAAAAGATAAGTTTACAGAATCTCAACGAAAAAAAATAACTTCTATCCTTGAACAAAAATTAAACCATCAACCAAACTTGCACCTTATCGACATTTATCCATCACACGAAAACTATAATCTATTTTTTAAAAATTCATTCTCACTAAATGCTGACAAGATGGCGGAAATTATAAAAATGGGTTACAAAAGAACTTACGAAATATTTAGGCAAAAAGATTTATTTTAAATTTGTTCGACAACTCTGTTTGACGGCGAACAAAATGTTTCATTCTCATATCTGCTTCCATCTTCAAAAATAATTTTATAGTAAATCCCCTCATATTTGTAACTGTGAAAAAAAATTTTCCTTGCCCCCTCATGCTGATCATCACTAATATCCCCTTCTTCGCTGAGTGATAGCGCAATAATATCTCCAGGCCCCAATTCGTCTTCAGAAGAATATTTTAGTGACCTTATCCTTTTAGAAAAATTAAGCTGTGTTATGCAAAAGTCTGGATCGTTGGTTTGTGCGCCAATTCTATTTTCAATCAATGTTTGAAGATCCTTGTCTGGAATGACAATGGGAGAAAGAAAATCTGTGCCAATAATATAATTAATATCCCTTTCTTTTATTTCAAAAAAATATTTTCCTGATGGATTTATAACTACGTTATTAAATTGAAAGTTATTGGGGCCAATGCGATTGCCCTTTGTCTCATTTGATAAATTTCCAATCGAATCTTCGTATAGGTTGAGGGGGGAGGGAATTGTTGCAAGAGCGCCCATTTGGTAAAGATCGACATTTTTTGAATCAAAAACATCTAATTGATTTTCTAAAACAAGAAGCTCACCACGTGTTAAAAAGACAGGGCGATAAAGCAGTCCTCTTTTGTTTTTAGAAAGTAAATTAACTAACCCAGGAGCAATTCCAATATACAAATTATAAGCTCCAATCCCTTCTGGCACAATGTTAAAATTTTCATCTAAAATAATTCGTTTCAAATATTTTTTGTCAATTTCCGTGTCAAGAATGCTCATATCATTTTTTATAAGCAAAAAGGATAAATCTCTTAAGTCAAAATTAGAGAACTCGCCAAGATAATTCTTTATGAAATAATCATTTTCAAATGTTGTTAAAAAAACATTGGATTTATCATCTAACCCAACTTCAAAAGAGGTTGGAAACGTTTTTTGTGATAAAAGTTTAAATCTTTTTATGCCAGAACTTCTTGAAATATATATTTTGCAATCCTTGTCGCAATCGAGTCTTTCTTCCTCGTCATTTAAAGACTGTAGTTCATATTTTGTTAAAAGGTTAACGTTTTCACCCTTGTTAAATATGACAATATCAAGATGAAAAGATTCTTCGTCGTTGGACTTTTCTTCTTTCTGAGCAGAGCTTGCCAGCATATTTAAAAAATCAGTTTTCTTCTCATTGCCAAAAAGGGGCGGCGATATAATTTCTTTTTCGATGTCCAAAAATTTTGGATCTTTAGAATTTTTTTGTATTAATGAAATATTTCTTTTTATAACCTCATTTACAGAAGAAGAAATTTCGCCTCCAATTGGAAACAGCTTTTTTCTGTCTGTCGCTTGGGCCCAGAGATCTCTATCTCGGAACAATAATGTTATTAATAAAATTAATCTAAGTAGAAAAATACTCTTCATTATTTTATTGTGATCTAAATTAGATTTTTTTCAATAAAAAAGCCTCTTGTTAAAGATGCTTTTCTAGGCTTTTTTTGCTTCGTTATAAATCTGAATCCGCAAAGTGGCCCGTTCAGCTTTTCTTCTAAATTTAATACGCTCATCTTGAGATAAATTATCTGACTTAAGTCGTTTTTCTGCATTTTCAAGGGCCATTTTTGCTCTTTCAAGGTTAATCATTTTGTCTTCTTCCGAAACCTCAGTAAGAATGACTACTTTTTTCTCCAAAACTCTACAAACTCCCTTGGTCACAGTGAATGATCTGTCGGGGTCATCTGCTCCACCAAAAATTGTCACGGCCCCAGTATCAAGTTGTGAAACAAGATGTGTATGTTCTGGCAATATATTAATTTGCCCTCTTGATGTTGAAACAATAAGAGATTCTGCCGGAATAGATTTGGCAACAATTTTTGAAGGAGTCAAAATGTCGACTGTAAAAAAATTCATTTTACTTGCCCTTTAGTTCCTTGGCCTTTTCATAAACCATATCAAGTCCACCAACGAGGTAAAATGCTTGCTCAGGAACATCGTCGCATTCACCGTTTAATATTGCTTTAAATGACTTTATCGTATCTTCAATTTTTACAAATTGCCCCTTAATGCCAGTAAATTGTTCGGCAACAAAAAAGGGTTGAGACAAAAACTTTTGAACTTTCCTTGCACGTGAAACAGTAATTTTATCTTCTTCTGAAAGTTCATCCATTCCCAAAATGGCGATGATGTCTTGAAGCTCTTTATACTTTTGTAAAATTTGTTTTACTTTTTTAGCAATCGAATAATGTTCTTCGCCAACTATCTCAGCAGTTAAAACGGTTGAAGATGACGATAATGGATCTACCGCTGGATAAATTCCAAGCTCTGCGATTGCCCGTGATAATTCGGTTGTTGCGTCCAGGTGAGCAAAGGTTGTCGCAGGAGCGGGGTCAGAATAATCATCTGCTGGAACATAAACAGCTTGAATCGATGTTATCGATCCATCTTTAGTGGAAGTAATTCGCTCTTGCATCGCTCCCATCTCTGTACCTAAAGTTGGCTGGTATCCCACAGCAGAAGGAATACGTCCCAAGAGCGCAGAAACTTCCGATCCCGCCTGAGTAAATCTAAAAATATTATCAACAAAGAAAAGAACATCCTGATGTTCCTCGTCCCGAAAATATTCCGCAACCGAAAGACCTGTTAATGCAACTCGAGCGCGGGCCCCTGGGGGCTCATTCATCTGGCCATAGACAAGAGCGGTTTTACTCAACACTCCTGAATCTTTCATTTCGTGATAAAGATCGTTTCCTTCTCGAGTTCTTTCACCAACTCCAGCAAAAACTGAAAAACCACCATGTTGAGTTGCGATGTTGTTAATAAGTTCCATGATAAGAACAGTTTTTCCCACACCCGCACCACCAAATAACCCAATTTTCCCACCTCTTAAATAAGGAGCAAGAAGATCAATCACTTTGATCCCTGTATAAAAAGGTTCTTTTTTTGTTGTTTGAGCATCAAATGGGGGAGCAGTTCTATGAATCCCGTAATATTTTTTTGCATTAATTGGCCCAGCCTCATCAACTGGCTCACCAATGACATTTATAATTCTTCCTAAACATTCACGACCAACCGGAGTCTGGATTGCCTTGCCGGTGTCAATTACTTTTAAACCTCGACTTAGGCCCTCTGTCGCATCCATGGCAATACAACGAACAACATTGTCCCCGAGATGCTGAGAAACCTCAACAACAAGATTATTTTCACTGCTTGAAATAACTTTATTAGTAAGCCTAAGAGCATTGTAAATCGCTGGAAGTTTTCCGTTCGGAAATTCCACGTCAACTACTGGGCCCAATACTTGTCTCACATAACCAACATTTTCAGACATGCAAACGCTCCTTAACTATTTAAAGACTCAGCACCGGAAACAACTTCTATAAGTTCAGTCGTAATGGCCGCTTGTCTAATTTTGTTCATTTTAATTGTTAATGTTTTTATTGCTTCTTTACAGTTTTTTGAGGCGCTATCCATGGCATTCATTCTTGAACCATGTTCAGCAGCAGTAGCATCTAGAACGCAAGTATACACAGAAGAGTAATACGCTTCAGGGATAAGCGTATCTAAAATTTCCTTTGGACTTGGCTCATATTTAAAATCAAATGGAAATTTGCTTTTTAATTCTTCTTTTTGGGTTAAACTCATCGACATCGGAAGTACTTTTTTTACTTTTGGGAAAAAAAGGATTGCCGACTTAAACTCATTGTAAGCAACATTTACTTCAGAAACTTCTCCACCATCAAACATCAATGCAAGTTCCTCGGAAATATTTTTTACATCATTAAACGAGGGAACTCCCTTGCTAAATTTATAATGTTTTCCAGTATTCACTTCTTTTTCAATTAGCTCCTTAACTTTTTTCCCAATAAAAAAAACTTTATACTCCAATTCTGAGCGCTTCAAAAATTTTCTTACTTCCTTTGCTAATTGAGAGTTAAAAGAGCCACAAAGCCCCTTGTCACTGGAAACAACTAAAAGTAGACCGTATTTTTTATTGCTTTCATCATTTTCTTTGCTCGTTAAATAAGAATGATTATAATTTTGAACCAGGGCAGAGACAGTTCTAATCGTCGTTTCTAATTCATTATTATAAGGCCTAGAGCTCGAAATGGCATGCTGTGCCCGACTTAGTTTTGCCGCTGAAACTAATTTCATTGCCGATGTAATCTTAAAAGTACTTTTGGTAACTTTTATTTTCTTTTTTAGATCTTTTACGCCCGCCATAAGGGTCCTCTAAATTAAAACTTTTTTGTACCAATAAAGTTGACAATAATTTCTTTCAATTTTTCTTCAACTTCTGACGTGATTTCTTTCTTTTCTCGAATTTTTGACATCAATTCATTATGACGAGTGTTTAAAAGCTCCAATAATTCTTTTTCAATCTCTGGAACACTTTGTACAGGCACAGTATCCAAATAACCTTTTGTGGCAGAATAGATGGCGATCACTTGGTTGATAACATCCATAGGCGCATATTGGGGTTGTTTCAACAATTCAACAAGGCGTGCCCCTCTGCTTAACTGTCGTTGAGTCGCTTCATCCAAATCACTTCCAAAAGCGGCAAAAGCCGCAAGCTCTCTGTATTGGGCAAGATCAAGCCTTAAGGTCCCTGCAACTTTTTTCATTGCTTTAACCTGAGCAGCACCGCCGACCCGAGAAACTGAAATCCCTACGTTGATGGCCGGCCGAACTCCGGCATTAAACAAGTCTGATTCAAGAAAAATTTGTCCATCAGTAATTGAAATAACATTCGTGGGAATATAAGCGGAAACATCGCCCTCTTGAGTTTCAATAATTGGCAAAGCCGTTAGTGAGCCTGCCCCGGTCGCATCAGACATTTTACATGCCCTTTCAAGAAGTCTGGAGTGAAGATAAAAAACATCCCCAGGAAATGCTTCTCGCCCGGGAGGCCTTCTTAACAAAAGAGACATCTGTCTGTAGGCTTGGGCCTGTTTTGTTAAATCATCATAAACAATAAGAGCGTGTTTCCCTGTATCTCTAAAATACTCCCCAAGAGTTGCTCCAGTATAGGGTGCAATGAACTGCAAAGGGGCAGTGGCAGAGGCCGTCGCACAAACAATTGTAGTATATTCAAGTGCGCCAGCATCTTTTAATTTTTGATGTACCTGTCTTACTGTCGAATTTTTTTGTCCAATTGCAACGTAAATACAGTAAACACCTTTGCCTTTTTGGTTGATAATTGTATCAATGGCAACCGCCGTCTTTCCTGTTTTTCTGTCGCCAATAATAAGCTCTCGTTGGCCTCTTCCAATTGGAGTCATGGCATCGATCGCCTTAAGTCCGGTTTGCAGAGGTTCATGAACAGATTTTCTTGCAATAATCCCGGGTGCTTTAACTTCCACTGGCCTTTTATGATTTGTTTTAATTTCTCCAAGCCCATCAATTGGTTCTCCAAGTGCATTTACAACCCGACCGGCCAGAGCTTCACCAACAGGAACTTCAACAATTTTTTCTGTTCGCTTTACTGAAGTTCCCTCTTTAATTCCATAATCATCACCCAAAATAGCAACCCCAACATTGTTGGTTTCAAGGTTGAGAACCATGCCTTTAGTTCCTGTTTCAAATTCAACCAGCTCCCCGGCCATCACATTTTTAAGCCCAAAAATTCTCGCCACACCGTCACCAACAGTCAAAACGGTTCCAACTTCATCCACCTTAAGCCGACTCTCAAAATTGGCAATTCTATCTTTGATGATTGCTGTAATTTCTTCTGGATTTACTGACATATTTACCTCTCTGGGTGCTAATTATAATGTTATTAATGATTCTTTAAATTTTTCGAGCTGACTATCAAGGGAAGCATCTAACTGAAGATCTCCAACTGTTACTTTATAGCCTGCAGTAATGTGGTTATTTACTTTATAATTTAGTTCAATTTTTGAAGAAAGTTTTGCTTCTAAATATTTAAGAATTTTCTCTCTAAAAATTCCATCAACTTTATCCTCTGTGCCTTCTATTGTTCCTCTTAAAAATCCCTTACGATCGTCGTCTATAACGATTAGATCCTTAAAAATTTGCGGGAGTAAGCCGATTCTATTTTCTTGAATTAAAAAAAGCAAAAATTTTTCTATTAATGGGCTTAGTTTTAGTTTTTGAGATATTTTTTTTACTATGTCTGATTTTTCTTCAGGGGTAAAAACAGAAAGGAAAAGTACATTCTCCATTGCGTTTGAATGATTTATCGCTTCTGTTAGGGTGGTTAATTCTTTAGCAGAATCCACTTTTTCTTTTTCGCCAAGTTCATAAATTGAAAGAGCATAGGCCCTAGAGACATGTTTGCTTTTCATTAAACTACCTAATTTGCAACAAAATTTTTTCTGTTGCTTTGTTTTTTAAATTTTTATCCTTTAAAAATTTATTCTTTGTATTTTCAACCACCTTATCAATTAACTCATTATAAAGTTTTTTAAGTACTAACTTCTTTTCATTTTCAAGCTTGCTCTCGGCATCTTTTATTCGCCTTAGGGATTCATTTTTAAAATCAAGTTGGATTTGTGTTTCATATTTTTCTAAGTCTTGTTTCGTTTCTTGGTCAATTTTTTGTTTTTGCTGTTCAAAATTTTCGATTTTTCGCTGAAACATTTCCAATTTAAGTTGGGCCTCGCGATCTTTTTCCTGAGCATAATTAATCAGTTTTTCGACATCCAAAGAAAGTTTTGTGAAACTGGCCGAAATCTTTTTTTTCCCCAGAAAGATAATCCCAATCATCAAAATTATAAAGTTAAAAAGGGGCCATTTCAAATCCATAACGGAAACTTGACGGTGTCCTTCCTGGTTTTCGTTTGCAAAAGTAATCATCGGAACTAACAAATAGGTTGCCACAAAAGATATTTTAAATTTGTTGTTCCACATACGCATTCCGAGTTTAGTAAGTTAATTTATTCGTCAACTCTTGAGTGAGGTCATCTGCTTGGGCCATCACCAAATCTTTTTTTGCTTGAAGGCCAGATATATATTCTTCTTTTTTCTTTTGAAATTCAGTACTCATATGAAATTCAAAAGCATCTACTTTTTCTTTTTCAGAACTGTATATTGCACTCTGTTTTTCTCTGAAAAATATCTGGGCATCGTTAAAACATTTATCCATTTTGGTTTTATATTGCGCAGAAAGTTCCTGTGCTTGATTCATTTTTTTATTTGCTTCAATTTCTAACTTGGTTGTCCGCTCTTCCCTCAGTAAAATAACTTCTTTAAGTTTGTTTAAAAAGAGTGTCTTTAAAATAAAAAAAAGTACAACAACAACAGCAAATTGATAAAAAATTGTTGAGTCAACACCAAGCTTTGTAAATATTCCTAAAATCATTTCCATGGAGATTTTGACCCTAATATAAGTAGATGTGATTATTATAAATAAACGGAGGACAATTGGACGTCAAGAAATTTTGTCCGAAGAAACTATTGACGCTTATCTTGCATTTTTGTTGTGCCGTGAAAAATGACCCCTTCCTCAACAATTAAGCTAGGAGTTGTAATCGTTCCTTCAAAGTGAGCGGGGCGAATTATTTCAACCAAAGAGCCCGCCTTAAGATTCCCCTTAACGGTACCTGAAATTAAAATAACATTTGCATATATATCAGCATTAACAACTGCTGCTTCAGATATAATAACTGTATCGTTAGAAAAAATGCTCCCATTAACAATACCTGAAATTCTGGCAACGCCATTAAAAGAAAGCTTGCCTTCAAACTTGCAGCCCTCTTCAATAATTGCCGAAATATCTCCCTTGTTTGTTTCAAGCATTCTTAATTTCTCTTCATAATAAATTCATAGACGTCATTAAATTCAGCTTCATTGTTAAATTTTATTGCAAAGGAGCCAGATCCGCTTTTTCTTTGTATTAATTCAAAATGAAAACCTGTTTTTTGCTCTAGTTTTTGCTTATAGCTATTCATTTTTTGTGCCTGCTCAAGTTTTCCCAAATCGTTTTCGCTTGTAATTTTTTTAGGGGCCTTTTGCATTTCCCTTTCTAGTTCCCGAACTGAAAGTTTGTTGGCCACACAAAAATGGGCCATTCTAATTATGCTTTCACGGTCCTTGCCGGCAGTTAAAATCTTAGCATGCCCAAAAGTTAACTCCTCTTTTTGCAAAAGTTCAATCACTTCCCGTGGCAGATTTAAAACCCGTAAAAAGTTCGCGACACTCGATCTTTCTTTTCCTAGTTTTTTTGCAACTTCTTCTTGGGTCAATTTAAATTCATTCATAAGTTGATAATAGGCCAAAGCTTCTTCAACACAATTCAAATCTGATCGTTGAACATTTTCAATAATTGCCATGATCATCTTTTCTTTTTCTGTGGCATTTTTTATCACGACAGGAACTTGTTCCAATCCTGCTTTTTTTGCCGCTTTCAAACGTCTTTCTCCGGCAATCAACTCAAAACCCCTTTCTCCCTTGGTAACTATCAATGGCTGGATAATTCCATTTTCTCTAATTGACTGAGAAAGCTCTTCAATCTCTTTTTCTTTAAAAAGCTTTCTCGGCTGGTTGGGGTTCGGAAAAATGGCCCCGACATCAACCATAAATGTTGCACCCTCTCCCCATACAGAATCTTTTTGTAAAGATGGTGTTTTGCTTTCAAGGACACTAGAGGCCATCAATGATTCTTTTGCTTTTTCAAGTTTGTTAGAGAGAAGAGAATCCATGCCTTTTCCAAGCCGCTTGTTCATTTTATTTTTCCTTAGATTAAATTGTGGCCTCGCCGCCTGCTTCTACTTTCGGTGCCCGCTCCATTAAAATAATTTCTTTTGCCAAAGAGAGATAGGCCTCGCTACCCTTTGATTCAATGTCATAAAGAATAATTGGCTTACCAAAACTCGGACATTCAGAAAGTTTAACATTCCTTGGAATAACTGTTTGAAAAACTTTATCTTTAAAATGTTTTTTAATTTCTTCCATTACCTGCTTGTGCAAATTTGCGCGGGCATCAAACATGGTAAATAAAATTCCCATTAAGTCCAGGCCCGGATTAAGAGAGTTTTTAATTAGCTTTATTGTGTTTATTAATTGCGCCAGACCTTCCATTGCAAAATATTCTGTTTGCATAGGAACAACGACAGAGTTTGCCGCCGTTAAGGCATTTATTGTCAACAAACTAAGGGTTGGTGGGCAATCGATTAAAATATAATCGTAAACATTATTTAGGGGGGCCAGGGCAGTTTTTAATTTGTACTCTCGCGCCAGCTCACCGACAAGTTCTACTTGAGCACCGTTCAGATCGCCATCTGAAGGACAAAGATCAAAAAAGGGCAGCTCACTTTTATAAATAGCCTGTTCAATAGGCAAAGAATCAATGAGTGCATGATAAATATTTTTACCCTTAAAGCTCTCAGGGTTTAACCCCGAGCCAACACTTGCATTGCCCTGTGGGTCAAGGTCAATTAACAGAGTCTTTTTCTCGGCCACAGCAAGACAAGATGCAAGATTAATGGCGGAGGTCGTCTTGCCAACTCCACCTTTTTGGTTCACAAGGGCAATTATTTTTGCCATATCTTCCTCTGATTACAACTAGATAGGAAAATGCTAATCAAATATAGAAAGATTGACAAGGTTATTTCTTGAATTTGTTCCACGTGGAACAGATCTTTTGTATACAACAAGCTTGCGCAAAATTTCTGGCGAAATTTGATAATCAGCTTCATGCACAAGCTTTAAACCATTTACCGAATCTGGGACATCCTCTAGCTCCCGCAAATTGCGCCCTTTGAAAAAAACAACTGCAATATTTTTTTCTGAATTAATAATTTTTAAATAATCAAAAATTTTACCCACCGCCTTAAAAGTAACCAAGCAGTCACGGTTGAAACTAAGCTCCTCAAGACGCAGGTGTGCAACTTTAACATTTGAAATGTTCATCTTTTGGCAAATTAATTTAACTGCCTGCACTTTTTTATTTTTAGACTCAATACCATAAATATTTTTTTGAGGAAAATTAAGAGCAAGTGGCAAGAGAGGAAAACCGCCACCAAAACCAACGTCAACAATATTTTGGAACTCGCCAATAAGTGAGTCCATTTCCGGCAGATTTAAAAAAGGAAAAATTGAATCCCAGTATTGTTTTAGGTAAAACTCTTTAGAATTATCAATTGAGGTTAGGTTAAGCCCTTTTAGATCTTCATGGATAATTTTAAAAATTTTATCTGAATATTCATGATGAGTAGTCATAATTCTTGATTTGCAACATAAATTAAGGTTGCTGGCCTTATGCCCTCAATTTTTGAAAGTTGACCAAAGGTTTGCGGTGTAAATTTTTTGATTCTAAGCCGGCACTCAAAAGAAATATTGGAACAAGTGGCCAGCTTCTCTGGATCTATTTTTTTTCTGTGCAATCCCGCCATCCGGTCAAGATTTTCCCCTGCTCGCAATATATAGCCAGAATATTTTTCAGTATTGGCAGCACAGTTAATGGCCTGTTCAGAAATAAAAACTCCATCATTCTCGGCCTCCTGACGAAGGACCGCCGTAGGTTTTAAATTTGGACGCCGAAGTAAATCAGCTAGGGCAACGTTCTTTACCCCTAATTCCGATGGATATCTCTTTTTTAAACTTTCTGTTTCAGAATTTTTATAGACCCTACTATGAACTATTTTTGAAATAAGATTTTGAGTATTCAAAAAATTCCTAGAAAATATATCTATTTCATTATTAAGGCCAAATTTCGAACGATAGGGGGCCATTCTAAGAACGGCATTGTCGTCTCTTAGATGTAAACGATTTTCCGCCCGAGCAGTAAACAATCTATAGGGTTCATCTCTTCGAGTGGTTACAAGGTCATCAATTAAAACTCCAATATAAGATTGATTTCTATCCAAAAGAAGTGGCGCCTGATTAAAAGAAGAAAGTGCAGCGTTGGCACCTGCTATAAACCCCTGGGCAGCGGCCTCTTCATATCCAGATGTACCGTTCACCTGGCCAGCAAAATACAATCCTTCAATTTCTTTGCACATAAGAGAGTGATTAAGCATTTGAGTATTAATCACGTCATATTCAACTGCATATCCATATTGCAAAATCTTTGCTTCCTCTAATCCTGGTATTTGACGAATAAAATTTTCCTGAACCTCAGAAGGCAAGCTAGTTGAAACACCACTAGGATAAACCGTATTTAAGCTGTAACTTTCTGGCTCTAAAAATACATGGTGGGTGTTTCGATCGGGATAACGAAAGGCCTTGTCTTCAATACTGGGACAATATCGAGGGCCAACACCGGAAATTTGCCCATTAAAAATAGGTGAGCGATTGCGATTTTGGCGAATTATATCAAGTCCTGATTGATTAATCCTGGTGAGATGGCAGGAGGTTTGGGGCAAGGTTCTTAAAAAAGGAGAAGACAAGCAATGAAAATTAACTGCGCCGGTGTCTGTTGGCTGAACTTCCAAAATTTTATAATTAATACTATTTTTATCTATTCTTGGGGGTGTTCCTGTTTTGAATCTTATTCCAGAAGACAAAATATTTTGAAACAAAGATGAAACTGAAGCAGAATTCTCACAGTTGGCCCGCCCTCCAGCCGCTTGAATTTCACCACAGTGAAGTTTGCCTCCAAGAAATGTTCCAGTAGTTACAATTAATTTTTTACTTAGTATTTCTGATAAATTTTCACAGACAATTTTAAAGACATTTTCTTTTGTTATTTTTGTAACTTTTAACTCTATAATTTTTAAATTTTTCCTGCCTCTTAAAGCAGTTAAAACATTTTCTTGATAGGCTACCTTATCAACCTGAACCCTGGTTGACTGGACAGCGGCCCCCTTGCTTTCATTTAATATCCGATACTGTATGGCGCTTAAATCCGCCATTTTTCCCATTAGGCCGCCAAGTGCATCTAACTCTCGCACTACCTGACCTTTTCCAACTCCCCCAATTGACGGATTGCAGGGAGTAGAGGCAATTGCGACATTTGGCATAGTAACAATGGCCACTTTTAAATTAAACTCAGAAGCAATCCATGCGGCTTCAGCACCAGCATGCCCTCCCCCAAGAACACAAATATCATAAATAGTTTTACTCATTGGCCACTTGTTCCACGTAGAACATTATTTTCCTATGCAAAAATTATCAAAAATATTGTTTAAAACATCTTCACTTGCAATTTGCCCCACAAGTTCAGCAATTGTCTCTTCCACCAAAACAAGATCAGATAATAAAATTGCAATATCTGATTGCTTGGATGTTTTATCTAAAAAAATATTCCATTCAAAAAATAATTGCTCTATCACGGAGACATGTCGCTCGGCAACAACGCCATCTGGAGAAACCTGACCAATTTTATACAAAACAATTTTTTCTAATATTTGTAACAAGTTACATCCTGGTCCTATAGGACCAGAGCTTAAAATTAATTGATCTTTTGAAACCTGAACAGGGTTTAAACAACTCAGTGGTCCTATAGGACCAGCAAGATTTTTTGCAAGTGGTCCTATAGGACCAGAAAATTTCTTTAAAAGTGGAGCTATCGGCCCTTCATATTTTTTAAAAACTGGTCCTATAGGACCGACCTCTGTTTGCAGGGAAACTGGCCCCATTTTACCATTCTCTTTAAAGCTACAAAAAACAAAACGCTCCCCTTTTAAAAGTTCAACAAAAGGTAAAAATGGGTCTGTAGAAAATATATCTTCACAATGTGAAAATACAATTAAATCAAATTCCATATTGATCAATGGATTCGTTGTAATAAAAAAATCTTTATCAAAAGGATTTACTACCAAAACCCTAAAAAGGCTCTTCTCATAAAGTGCTAACGTTTTCTTGATTCCAAAATTTTCAATCAGGTCTGAAGACTGTCGAACCCCCGCAGTGTCAAGAAGCATCACCGTTGTGGAGTCAAACTCTAGGTACTCTGAAATATAGTCTCGGGTTGTTCCAGGAATATCAGAAACGATGGATCTATCAGAACCCAAAACACAGTTAAAAAAAGAGCTTTTTCCTGCATTGGGAATGCCAAAAACGGCAACATGGGGAGAAAGTAATTCTTTATTAAAATGTTTTGCTTGCTGATGGAGCTTTTTAATCGCAAAACCCAACTGAAAAAGAGCTTCTGATAAAATTTTATGATGGCCCTCTTCCCCAACGTCTTCCAAAAAATCTATCCCGAGCTCAAGGGCGGACTTTAGTTTTAAAAATAATTTAAAAAGTTCTGTATACTGCTGGTTTAATTTTCCACTCAGAAGAGACATCCCTGAACTTAGGGCCAGAGGCGTTTTGGCATTAATTATACGCTCTAGCCCTTCGGCCTGAATTAAGCTAATTTTTTTATTTAAAAAAGCACGATGGGCAAACTCACCCTTTTTTGCCATTCTGCAAGCGCCATTTTTTATGAATAAATCCAAAATATTTTTTATATTAAGCCTGTTTCCGTGGGCGTGAATTTCTAGAACATCTTCACCTGTGAAGCTACGGGGCCCCTTAAAAAAAACCAAAAGAATTTCATCTAAAACAGAGCTACCGTCTAATATTTTAGTATAATAACAGTAGCGCTCCTCTATTTTAGATAAATTAACTTTAAAAAACTTTTGAAAATTATTAAAATTGAGATCACCAGAAATTCGCAAGACCGCAATTGCGCCAACACCTGCCACAGAAGAGCTTGAAGCAATTATTGCCGGCCTATAATCATTCATTATACTTTTACAGATTTATTAACAAAAGTTTGTTGAACAATTCCAAGAATTGTGGAAACAAAAATATATAAAACAAGGCCCGCTGGAAGATCTTTCATAATAAAGCCAAAAACTAAAGGCATGATCAACATGATCTTTTGCTGATTAGGATCAACCCCTGCAGCTGGTGTAAGTTTTTGTTGGGCAAACATTGTAATTGTCATAAAAACTGGCAATATAAAAAATGGATCTTTTACGCTTAAGTCATGAATCCAAAAATAGAAGGGAGCATGAACAAGCTCAACTGCGGCATAGAGCACTTTGTAAAATGCCATAAAGAAAGGCATTTGCAAAAGAAGCGGGAGACACCCTCCAAGGGGATTCGCTCCGGCCGTTTTAAATAAATCCATTGTTTCTTTTTGCAATCTTGTTGGGTCGTCTTTAAACTTTTCTTTAATTTTTGTCAGCTCTGGCTGAAGCTGCTGCATCTTTTTCATGCTTTTAAAAGACTTGTACTGAAGAGGAAACGTTATCAGCCTAATAATTATAGTAAGCAGAATTATTGAAATCCCATAATTTGGTATAAATCGATAAAAGAATTGCAGACCCCTCAAAATAGGTACGGCAATAATCCCCCAAATCCCAAAATCAACTGAAAGTTCTAAGTTGTTGCCAAGAGATGTTAAAAGATCGTAATTTTTTTTAGTAAAAAAAACATCCACCACTAGTGACAATGGGCCATTTCCGCTCATAAAGCGAAGCTCTCCCGATTCGTTGCTGGTCACTTTTGCAAGAATTTTATTTTCAAAACTAAACCCAAAAAAGTGATAATTATAATCTACCCCAAACCATTTTAACTGCCCTTCTGCAAATAAATCTTTTCCAACAGGCTCCCTTTGTACTCCCGCCGCAAGAGCAATAAAATCTCGATGGTGATTTTTGTCTTCTGACTTATTTGTTGCTTTTAGACTTATGGCAACTGGCAATCGGGAATTAAATTTCAATTCAAGCGCACCGTTCTCTTTAAACTTTCCTTCGATGGAAAATGTTTTTTCAGCATCCGTGGCCTTAAAATAATTCCCATTGGTTTCTACTGATGAAATAAAAAAAGGAGTGCTCCCCATTTGAAATGGGGCAATGCTTTCATTTGTGCCAAAAAACCCTTCAAAATCAGCAAAATTATTTTTAGTTTTAAAGTGTACAAATTTAAAATTGCTATCAAAAACAAATTTTTGTTCGCCATATTCAAAGATATAGGTTTGCACAAGCGCCGATGCCTTCTCTGGGGTTGTAGAATTTTCTATATGATTTACGGGCGAACCAAGCTGCACGGAAGGAATCGCCCCATCGGCTGCACTTGTCACCTTATTGTCCTGCTTGGTCGTTGTTTTTGGGGCGAAAAAAAATTGCCAACTAAATAAAACCAACCCAGACAAAAGAACCGCCAAAAAGGCACGTTTTTGTTCACTAAGCATAAATCTCCAAGCAGTTAAGGTATTGGATCATACCCACCCCTGTGAAATGGGTGACATTTAAAAATTCGCTTTGCTAAATACCATATCGCTAAATGGAATGGGAACTTTTTAAAGGCTATAATGCCATAATGAGAACAACTCGGGCCAAATCGACAATTATTGCCCAAATAGGGTGAAATGAAAAATCGGTAGCATTTTATTAAAAAAATAAAAAAATTATTAATCATCTTATTTTAATGTCTTTTAAAATATTGCAAATGATAAAATCAATTGACTCTTGCAATCTGTCAACCATTGTTAAAAAATCTTTCTTTGCGGTTTTTTCAATTATCACAAACAAAATATCCACAGGAATTTTTTTGATCTGACTTTTTCTGAAATGCTCCCGAAGTGTTCGCTTGATTTTGTTTCTCTGTGTAGAACCGTAATGTTTAGCAGATACACTTATGCCAATACGAGAAACTCCTTCTTCTCTATATTTGAAATAGGCCAGGAGCGTTCCATGTCGTTTTTTTTTGCAGTTAACTTTTAAGTTTTCAAAATCTCTAGGGCTTAAAAGTCTGTGGTCTTTGCCAAAACCCAACATCACAATACTATTTTTGACCCGTTGTTACGGTTAAGCGCTTTCGGCCCTTGGCCCTTCTTCTGTTCATCACAGATCTTCCGCCGGGGGTATCCATTCTTTTTAAAAAGCCGTGAACCTTTAATCTTCTTTTGCGTTTTGGCTGCCAAGTTCTTTTTGACATAAATTATTCCAATTGGTGAATTTCGTTAAAGTATTTAATAGAACCAATCCGTGTACGTTTTATATTGTAAAAGGTCAACATAAAAAATAAAACCGTAACCCTCGCACTGCGCACTGTTTTTTCTCGTGACGAGGGCCTAAGTTTAGATAAAAATCGTGCACCTTTTATTAAAGATGACATATGAGCAATGAATTTCCTTTTGATAGTTTTTTTGAGACACAAGTACCGTTAAAAAATACTAAAAACCTTCTCCATTTGGAGGCGGAAATACACCATCAACTCCGCCAGGTCTTGGCGGCCGAAAAATATTCCGCCTATTTTGAAAATCATCTAAAAATATCTGACCTTGCAGACAGTAATGTTAAGATGACGGTAACTTCTGACTTTATTAAATTCATGGTTGAAAGTCAGTTTTTAAAAGAGATCCATCAAATTGTCGAAGAAGTCGTTGGGCCCAATCTTAACATAAAAATTGAGGTTGAAAGCAAAATCCACGAAGGCCTTAGTTCAAATAAAAATAACATTTTAAAAACAATTACAGATGAGGCCCTGCAGGGTGAGAATAAGCCCAAAAAAGTAAGTGAGGTTAAATTTTTAATTAACAATTTACACCCGACAAAACAAGATAAAATTTCAACGGCAGACTCCTCTTACATGAGACATCTTGAAGAAAGTCGTTCCATTCTTTTAGATTCAAGCAAAACATTTGACAATTTTATTGTTGGCCCTTCAAATAATTTAGCTTTTACAATTTCCCAGACCATTTCAAAAAATCCAAACAGAAAAGAAAACAAGGGTGTTTATCCCTCTGTTTTTATATATGGAAACTCTGGTCTGGGAAAAAGTCACCTACTCCATGCGATTGCCAATCAGGTAAAGCTTGGCTGCCCTGATCTTCTTGTTTATCTTGTCTCTGGACGAGAATTTATATCTGAATTTGTCAGCGCCCTTTCCTCAAAAACAACAAAAGAATTCCAAGAAAAATACTACGAAAAAATTGATGTTCTCATTATAGATGACATTCACGAGATTGGCGGCAAAGACGAAACCCAAAATGAATTTTTTCATATTTTTAATTTAATGATGCAAAAAGGAAAACAACTTATTTTCACCGCAGACAAGCGCCCCTCAGAAATTAGAGGGCTTTCAGAAAGAATTCAGTCTAGGCTTCAGGGCTGTCTTTTGGTGGATGTTCAAAAACCAGATTTTGAAACAAGAATGGCCATCTTGAAAAAACGAATGGTGGATTTTGATATTTTTATTCCAGAAGAAATTCTTTCTTTAATTGCTTTTAATATTCAAAACAATATCAGGGAGCTTGAGAGCGCCCTGATAGGGCTTCATGCCCAGGCCAATATTTTAAATAAAAATATTGATGAGCTTTTGGTTAAAGAATTGCTTAATAAAAGTGGCAATTTCTCATCGCCATCGTTGACAATTGACCAGGTGTGCAAGGCGGTGTCTCTCTATTTTAAAATTCCACTTCCTGATCTTAAGTCTAAGTCTCGTAGCGGAGAAATTTCAAAGGCGAGACATATTGCAATGTTTTTAATAAAAAAACACCTAAGACTAACACTGATTGATATCGCAGAGTATTTTGGAGGAAGGGACCATTCCTCGGTCATCCACGCAATTAATAAAATAAAAGTCTCTTCAGAATCTGAGACCCAGATAAGCAGGGACATCTCGTCAATTGAAAGTAATTTCTAGCTTTAGATGTTTAAAAAAATGATTACTCAAAAGTTATCAACATTGAATGTGAATAAGTATGGATATCCATTCTTTTTTTTACAAGTTATCCACATTAATCCACACTAATTCACATTGCAATGTGGATAACTTGTTACTGTTTTTATTTTTAATTTTAATGATTTAAAGAGTTATCCACATGAATAGTCAAAATTGTGAATAACTTTTCCCAAAAATGGTCCGAAAATGGTCCCAAGTTATTCACATTGTGGATAACTTTGTGAATAACTCGAACAGTGGCCCATAATATAGACGCTCTAAAAAAGTTATCCACATTGCAATGTGAACAAATGTTGATAAGTCTGATTTTCCCCCGGAGAATCCTAAAAACCTCATAATAAATTTATAAAAATGACCACACATTTTTTATAAATGTGAATTATTATTATTTTATTTATCAATAGTTATAGCAGGTTATGATAGTTATCCACTTATCCACATCTTTACTACTACTAAAATAATATAATACTAAAAAAAGAATGAAACAGTAGTACTTTGAAAATAGAATATATTAAGTTATCAATTTATACACATCAAATAGGTAGGCCATCAAGGAAGAGCTTTTATGAACGTTGTAATTGATACTGAAATTTTTAGAAACTCTTTAAATAAAATTTTATCTGTAGTTGATCGAAAAAATACTAGACCTATACTGGCCTATACAGCAATAACAACAACAGAATCTGGGATTGAATTATCAGCAACTGACCTTGAAGTTTCTGCCAAGTTAATAATACCAGCAAAGGTGAGTTCTAAGGGTTCTTTTTGTATTAATGCAAAAACAATTACAGATATTTTAAGAGAATTGCCCAATGGAGATTTGCATTTAGATTTTAATAAAAACGACAACCTTTTAAATATTACTTTAAGCACGGTTAACTTTTCAGTACTTGTTTATAAAACAGATGATTTTCCACATTTAAATTTTAAGGGTGGTGAAGGTGAAATAATTATTTCATCTAAAAAAATATTGGAACTTATCAACAATTCTTCTTATGCAATTTCAAATGATGAAACAAGGCCATATTTCAATGGTCTTTACTTGCAAATAGTAGATTCAAATTT
>JAHEZZ010000142.1 GCA_023250815.1 Bdellovibrionales bacterium | reverse complement strand
TATCTTATATTATTGTGGAGCTTGACACTCACAATGATATTGCTCAGGGGACTTCTCTAAATGAATGGCAGGGGAATTGGCGCCCCTATAAAAATGAAGTCAATACAAACGGTTAGATGCCCAGGTAAAAATTTCAGGTGTATTGGGCCAAATGTCTTCTTGTGAGAGAAAGTGGCGTTGCTAAAAAATTTAACTTGGAAGAAAAATGAAAAAATTAATGTCACTGTTATTACTCGCTAGCTCTTTTAGTGTCTTTGCCATGTCAGATTCTCAAGTTGAGCGTTTGGCGGCAGCACAAATGAAACAGTATGAATTATCAGTTCAGAAAGATTTTCAAACTAAAAAATGCTTAGCAGAAAAAATTCTTGATATGACTAATTCTAACGTTCGAGCAGTTGAAGTTTATTCAATTCGCCATACTATTGTGGAAAATGTTTTAAATACTATTTTCCTCCCAGGTGTAACTAACTATGAAATTAACTTTGCTTTCCTTTTAGATAACAAAAAAGTGAAAGTCGCCTGCGGGATTTGGAGCAAAGATTCAAATCGCAAGTCCACTGATTTATTTCAGCACTGTTCTTTAGAAAATGGCAAAAAGTTAAACACCGGTAAATATCACCGCTATGCTATAAGTCCGGTTGATTGGTTCGTGATTGAAAAAGGCTGTTTGTAAACTTAAGAGGCGCTTTTTTTAGTTGTCTTTTTTTTACTTTGATTTTTTCTTTTTTGGGGAGTGGATTTAACTCTCACTCCTCGTTTCTTTAGCGCTAGTTCAAGTTTTTTTTGAAATTTAGTAAGTTCTTTTTTTTGCTTAAGTAAAAAGTTTTCTGCCTTTTGGATTTCTGTTTGAATCAATCCATTGAGCATTTTTTCTAAGGTTTTTAATTCTTTTTTTAAACTCTTAATATTAACACTTAGATCACCTTTCATCAGTTTGAGATAATCTTGTTGTGCTTTACTCAAAAATTTTTTAACGACATTTTGGACTTCTTTTACCCTATTATTGCTAAGTACTTTTTTAACTTCTCGTTGAATTTGTGCCCAAGTTTTTCTTACTAGATCTTTTTTTTGTGCAGCTGTCATCTTTTCTCCCTCTTAATTGGCCTCAAAATTTTTTGTCTGTTTACAAATAGGCAAACGGTGTCCTATTCCAAAACTTTTAGAATGCACTTTTATTATAGGACAAAATTGGAATCTTTTGTATTCTGATTTTAAAAACAATTGATGGACTTTCAGACAATCTTCCTTGGGTAATCCCAACTCGATTAAATCGTCGATACTAAATTGTAGACTAAGAAGGCCTTCTAATATGGGATCAAGTATTTCATAAGGTGGAAGTGATTGATCATCTCTTTGATCTGCTCGAAGCTCAGCAGTTGGCGCCCGCTCTATCATCTGCGTTGGAATAGAAGGGCCAAATTGTCTGTTTATATATTTTGCTAGTTCAAAGACTTCGCTTTTATATAAATCGCCAAGGATTGAAAGTGCGCCAACACTATCGCCATATTGGGTGGAGTAACCAACTGCTAATTCTGATTTGTTAGAAGTATTTAAAACCAGTGATCCGGTTTGATTGGCCCTTAAATAAATAAGAGCACCTCTTAGTCTCGATTGGATATTTTCATCGGCAATTCCAGTTAGATCAGTTTTAAAATTTTCTTTAACTTGATTTTTAATAGTGCTGTGAAGAAATTTAATGGGGAAAGTATAAAGTGGGATATTTAAATTTTGGCAAAGCGTTTCACATAAATCGTAACTTAAAGAAGCAGAAAATAATCCTGGCATGTAAATCGCCTCCAGCCCTTGCTCTGGCCGGAGCGCCAATTTGAGAATCGATAGAACCAGTCCTGAATCAATTCCACCAGAGAGGGCCACTGTAAATTTTTGGTGTTTGCTTTTAGTGGCATATTCTCTAAATCCAAAAATGAGGGCCTTTAGTATTTCGTGGCAGCCTTGATCGCCTAAGCTTTTGAGTTTTATGCCGTTATTATTGTTTAAATCTAAGCGGTGTTTAAAAAGCGATTCCCAAGTATTTTCTTCTTTTCCGAGTTGGGTGAGATCGAGTTGAAATTTATTTTCTGGTAATTGGTAAGAAAGTAAATCACTTTCAAAAATTTTGCCGGATACTTGGATTGTATCCCCCATGGCCACAAAACTTTGCCCATCAAAGAGAATTTCATCTTCGCCGCCGATGCGGTTGACGTATAAAAAGGGAACGTTGAAGATCTGCGAGATATTTTTGCCCCGTTTGATTCGAGATTCTTGTTTAAAAAGATTAAAAGGGCTGGCGCTTAAATTTACCACCACATCGAGGGAAATATTTTTTTCTTTACACAGATTGGCAAGGGCAAGAACAGGGTCAATTTGATGCAAGCTTGAGGCCCACATATCTTCGCAAATTTGCAAGGCGATGTTTTTTCCTTGAAAAGAAAAAATTGTGCATTCGTTTCCCGCTTGAAAATATTTACTTTCGTCAAAGATATCGTAACTTGGCAAGAGGCATTTGCTATACACGAATTCTAAACCGTTTGAGGATAAAAAATAAATGCCATTTTCAATTTTTTGGGCGAATGAACGGGCGAAATCTTTTCTTTTATTTTCACAAAAAGTATATTTCAGACCGCCAAGTAATGCTATTTCTTTTTCCTCTAAGTTTTTTTTCCCCCAATTGGCAATGTTCTCTAAGAGCATGTGATAATTTTGTACAAAATCAGGATAAAGACAGAGATCTTGCAGAGGATAGCCAGTTAAAAAAAGTTCGGGGAAGAGGTGCACAGTTGGCCCTTCTTTTTTTATTTCAGAAATTTTTTGTGTCAAGTGGTGATAGATGGAATTAAAATCTCCTATCGTGTGATGTGTCTGGTGCAAAAGAAGTTTCATGAATCTGACCCAATTTATTGACGCAAATGAGCGCTCATTGTACAACGGCCGAACAAAGATAAATACAAGGAATTTAAAAAAAATGCAAAGAGCGATGGGAGATAACAAAATTTTAATTATTGGCGCAGGATTAGCAGGAAGCGATGCTGCTTATTTTCTTGCTTCTCGCCAAATACCAGTTGTTTTAATGGAATCTAAAACGATTACTCCAACACCTGCTCAAAAAATGAAAACGGCAGCGGAATTAGTTTGCACAAATTCTATGAAATCTCTGGACCCCGATAGTTCTCACGGCCTTTTAAAAAATGAAATGACGACTTTGGGTTCGCTCATTTTGGAATGTGCAAATAAACATCGAGTTCCAGCGGGTGGCGCCTTAGCAGTTAATCGAGAAGAATTTTCTAAAGAAGTTTCCAGTGCACTTAAATCTCATGCTTTCATTCAATTTATTGAACAAGTGGCGGAAGATCCTCGATTATTAATGAAAGAATACGGTTGCAATTATTGTATTATTGCCTCTGGCCCCTTGACTCTATCTGTTCTTGAAAACTGGATAAAAAAAGAAATTGGAGAAGAAGATTTTTATTTTTACGATGCGATTGCTCCGATTGTCGATGCTGATAGCTTAGACACCAGCAAAATGTATTTTAAGGGGCGTCATGTGGAAGATGGGGAGGGGGCCGATTATCTCAATGTTCCTCTTAACGAAGTAGAATATAAAAACTTTATTGCCGCACTCAAGAGCGCCCAAAAAGTTCCCGCTAAAAATTTTGAAGAAGAAAAGTTTTTTGAATCTTGTCTTCCGGTGGATTTAATGGCCGAACGAGGTGAAGAGACGGCCCGTTTTTCTTGTATGAAACCCATTGGCCTTAAGCAACCGGGAATGAAACTTCACCATGCCGTGGTACAATTAAGAAAAGAAAATCTTTTAGGGAGTGCCTTTAATATTGTCGGGTTTCAAACTCGTTTGACTTACAAAGAACAGTTACGGGTTTTTCGAATGCTTCCAGGATTTCAGAACGCAACTTTTTTACATTTAGGTTCAGTTCATCGAAATAGTTTTATCAATGCTCGTGCACATCTTAATTTTGATATGTCCCTAAAGCATAGTCCTGAAATTTATTTTGCTGGGCAAATGACTGGAGTCGAGGGCTATACTGAAAGTGCAGCAAGTGGTTTATACGTCGCCCATTGTTTAGTAAAAAAATTAAAAAGATTTGAAGTTCTTCCTTTTCCTGTGACTTCAGCAATCGGTGCATTGATTAATTATATTATGACTTCACCGACACCCAGGCCTTCTAATATCAACACGGGGCTTTTTCCAGAAGTTGAGATGACACGTGAAGAGTTGAAATCAAAAATGCGCAAAAGCTTTAAAAAAGAATTAATCGCCAAAAGAGCAAATCGAGATTTGGGACAATTTTTATCCGCTGCAGAGATCTGATCGCAATTATCTAAAAGACTCCAGAACGTTCACAGATTCCTGTGCGGATCTCTTATTCTTTTGGCCATTGCCGTGGTATAGTTGGCCGCCATAAGGAGAACTGAAATGTCAAAAATAATACTTCCTACTTCATTTGAAGGTAAAACTTTATTTGTCGCTGGGGCCGCCGGATTTGTGCCCTCTACTCTATGTCAATTTTATTTGGATTTAGGCGCAAAAGTTATTGGTGTAGATAATTTTATTACGGGGAGCCATTCTAATATTGAGATCCTGGCAAAATATAAAAATTTTGAATTTCATGAAATGAATATTTATCAAAAATTGCCCCATTTAAGTTCTACAAAAATAGATTATATCTATTCCTTGGCCTCTCCCGCATCTCCTATTGATTTTGAGCAAATTCCCATTGAAATTATGCGTGTGAATTCTGAGGGGACACTAAAACTTCTAGAGTTAACTCGAGAAAAGGGAGCGAGATTTCTTGAAGCATCCACTTCTGAAGTTTACGGTGATCCAGAAATTCATCCTCAAGAAGAAGATTATGTTGGGCATGTTAATCCTATTGGCCCCCGTTCTTGTTATGATGAGGCCAAGCGATTTGCCGAAGCGCTGACTATGAGTTTTCATCGACGTTATAAAGTAGATACTCGAATTGTTCGTATTTTTAACACTTATGGGCCTCGTATGCGGGCCAATGACGGCAGAGTGATTCCCAATTTTATTACTCAGGCCCTGCAAAATAAAGACATCACCATTTATGGTGACGGTTCGCAAACTCGCTCATTTTGTTATGTCACCGATCTGGTACAAGCAATGCACACCGTGATGATGAGCAATGATCCTACTCCTTTTAATATTGGAAATCCCGACGAATACACCATTAAAAAATGCGCCGAAGAAATCATTAAAGTTTTAGCTAGTAAATCAAAGCTCGCTTTTCTTCCTCTTCCTAAAGATGATCCTAAAAAACGTCGGCCATCTATTCTTAAGTTACAAAAAATTTCAGATTTTAAACCTCAGGTGATTTTTGATGATGGGATAAAGATTACTGCAGAATATTTTAAGAAGGAGCTTTTGAAGCACTAATGAAAGTTGCAATTACTTGTGATCAAATAATTAAACGTGGGCATATTCATGAGATGGTGGAAATACTTCTAGGGCAATATCCTGAGGCCGAGATTTTTACTCTGGCCCATGTGCAGGGCAAAGTTCTTGGGCCAATTGAAAGTCGTCCTATTCATTCTTCTTTTCTTAGCAATTTGGTAAAAAGTATTGATGATCTGAATAAATACTCATTTTTAATTCCCAGTGCCTGCAATAAATTGAAAATTTCTTGCTCTTTTGATTTGGTAATTGATATGAGCTCCGGCTTTTCACATGCTATTAATTTTTGCCAAAAGAGTATTCGAAAAACTTTTATCTATGATTGGTCTATTCCAAAAAATGGTTTTATTGCAAAAATGTTTATGTCCGCTAATCAAAATTTTTGTCAAAGGAAATTGCAAGATCTAAAATATATTGCTCTCTCTTCCGCCTCTTTAAAAGAGGAGCTTGGCCTTCCTCATGCAAAAGTTCTCAGGCCCTGCTTTAATGCTTCAGAATTTCCTTTTGTCAGTGAGTGCAGAGAATTTTTGCCCGGAAAAAAGGATTTTATTGCAGTCAATGCCGATATCAATTTGAATTTGGCGAAAGAAATTTCTCAAAAATTGAAGGCCTCAGATTTGTCATTTATTTTTTTTGGCGCTGACAAACATCTTTTAAAATTAAAGAAAAAAATAGGTGAGGAGTATTTTTTTGGTGAAAAATGCGATGGCGAATTGGCGCCTTTTTTGGCCGGAGCGCTGGCCACTGTTGATTTTTCATCGGATTTATTTCCTCTCAATTCCTTAAAATCCTTAGCACTGGGGCGAGCTGTCTTTGTCGTCGATAATTTGCGTTCTAGGGCCCACTTTAAAAATAAGGGCGTGAGCTTTATTTCCCCTAAGCTTCAGTTTGAAGATTCTCTAAAATCAACACCAATTGACCAGGGATTTAGAGAGCAGGCGCTTCGCTTCCCACCCCTTAAATTTAAGTCCGAAATAAGCGCCTTTATTGCTTCCTGAGAGTAACTACTCATCAGGGGGCCAGCTTTTAAAATCACCCCAAATCTGGCCTTCGGGCGAGCAGCTATTTCTGACAGATTGAAGATTCAACTTTTAATTTGTCAAAATCGATACTTTGTTCAATAATATCAATTAGATATGGAAAGATTGTCAAGCTAAATTGATCTTTTGGAAGATTGCTGATTTTCTATTTTTTCGAGAAATACTATATAGTATCATAGTGGTTACAGTACATT
>JAHEZZ010000141.1 GCA_023250815.1 Bdellovibrionales bacterium | reverse complement strand
AACAAGTCAAGAATGATATTTTTTTTCGCGCTCTTCTTAGTACAATTTACTTAAAGCTTAGAAGTGACACTGAATTTATAACCGAAGATCTACGCTATGATCTCGTCGATGCTATTCGTGGGGCAAAATATTGGCCATCCCTAGGAAAAAGTAAATTGCTTGAGCGGCATCGTAAATGGAAATCTAAAACCCAAGAACAATTTAGATTTTATAAAACGATTTTAGAAAATAAAGGCAAACTAAATGATCAAAATGGAAGGCCCATAGATGTCGCTGAGGCACTTTCACTTTCTCGTTACAATTTAAAAAACTTTGTGATTGAAAAACAAATTGAGACTTATCGTTATTGGGAAGAGTTACCTGAAATTTTTCAGGCCTTATTTGCCTTAGAATCTATTCTTATAAATGAAGTTGGCGGAATAGATGGGCGTGAAGCACTAGAGAGAAAAGATATTTTATCAGTGGTTATTAATCGTCGAAAGATTAAAGAGTATAATGAATTTTTGCCGGAAGATGATTTTTATATTAATTATAAAAAACAATTTGCCAAGACTCCTGATTCTATTTGGCTTAATATGATGTTCAAAGAAGGGGAGTTTTCTTTTACTCGTTTTTTTATGAATGCATCACTTTATAGTTTTTGCCCAGATGTATCGCCGCTTGGAAAATATTTAAGAAGAGAAAATCTTCATTTAGCAATTGAGTCCTTGGGGGCAAATCGAATGAGGCCTTCTTTCACTCGCTATTTTTCCAGAGCATCAATGGTGGGACGGATTGATATGGGGGAAATTTGGAGTGAGGATGGTTATCGTCCTGAATATAATGAAATAGGCCCAGAAGTGGTATTTAAACATTTGCTTTGGAAAAATTATAAATCTGAACATTACAATTATTGGTATCATTTAGATTTTAAAAATAAAGATGGTCTAGTCAGGGGTTTAAAGATTATCGAAATTAAGGGCCAACCTTATGTACTCGATTTAAAATCTCAAAAATTTTTTACCTATAGAAATCCACAAAAATTTCGTTTTTTTCAAAAAAGCCGCGGTCTGTCACAGTAGTTTTTTGTGCGAGCCAATATTTGGAATTGGTATTATTTCTTGGCGAAAAAAAAAATCGAGGATATAGTCCTTCATTAAAAAACCAGTTTGGAGTAGCTATGCTTAAGAATTATTTTTTTACTTCTGAATCCGTAACGGAAGGTCATCCCGATAAAATGGCCGATCAAATCAGCGATGCTATTTTAGATGCTATGCTGGCCCAAGATGCTAAATCGAGAGTCGCTTGTGAAACATTGATTACTACTGGATTGGTTGTCGTTGCGGGAGAAATAACTTCAAAAGCAGTTGTTGATTTTCAAGAAATAGTTCGTAAAAAAATTACTCAGATTGGCTACGATCATTCAGATAAAGGTTTTGATTCTAAAACTTGTGGAGTGATGATTGCTCTTGATAAACAATCACCAGACATTGCCATGGGTGTGGATGAATCTTCCAATAAAGAGCAGGGTGCTGGTGATCAGGGCCTTATGTTTGGTTATGCGGTTAATGAAACAGATAATTTTATGCCTATGACGATTGACCTTTCCCATAAACTTGCTGCAAGACTTTCAGAGGTTCGAAAAAATGGTATTATGCCACTTCTTAGGGCCGATGGAAAAACTCAAGTGACTGCGGAATACGTAGATGGAAAATTAAAAAGATTGGATTCTATCGTCGTATCTTCTCAGCACTCGGCAGAGCTTTCTCTTAAGCAAATTCAAGAGGGAGTAAGGGAAGAAGTTATTAATAAAGTTGTGCCAAAACATCTAATTGATAATAAAACTAAATTTTTTATTAACCCAACTGGTAAATTTGTAGTTGGTGGACCGATGGGTGACTGTGGCCTTACTGGTAGAAAAATTATTGTCGACACTTACGGTGGCCATGGTGCTCACGGAGGCGGGGCCTTTTCTGGAAAAGATCCATCTAAGGTTGATAGATCTGCTGCTTATGCCGCTCGCCATATTGCAAAGCATGTAGTGGCGGCAGGACTGGCCGAACGTGCTCTCGTACAAGTGGCCTACGCCATTGGGGTAGCAGAGCCAATGTCACTTTTGATTGAAACCTATGGTACGGAGACTGTACCACTTGAGAAGCTAACAAGAGTGATGAATGAACTTTTTAATATGAGGCCAAGAGCAATTATTGAAAGGTTAAATCTTTTAAGGCCAATTTATTCTGAAACTGCAGCATATGGACATTTTGGTAGGACATCTATCAACGGTTTTCCTTGGGAAAAATTGGATATGCTTGAGAAATTGAAAGCTTCCTTTTAATATTGATTCATGGATATTATTGCTTTTATTATTAGGTATATTCCCTTTTGGGCGATCCCTTGTTTTATGATTTCCCTTAGTTTTTTTTATATATACTGGTTAAAATCGTACAAGTATATGTCTATAATGTTGGTGATAACAGGTAGTTTTTCCGCCTTATCCTGTGGCTTTTATTATTGGGCCGGTGGCCCAGATAAAAGTGTGGAATCTTTTTTAAGGTTTTTTAATCTTTAGGATACGTCCTAATAAAATATACGACTTAAATCGGCGGAAATAATTTCCCCTGTGTTTGGAAATTGACACTCCTTCGTTAAAACCTTTAGCATTTTTATAAGGCCTTTTTATGGCCTGTAAAATTATGGCCAAATTTGTTAACCCACAACAGACTGAAGCTCAAACTAAAAAATCAGATTTAGATTTTCTGCATATAAATTTTGAAAAGGATGATCAAATAATATTGCAAGAAAATGTGATCGATAAAAAGATTGATCTCTATCTTATTGAAGATGATAAAATTTTGGGCAACACTTTAAAAAAATTTTTAGAAAAAAATTTAAACATAGAAGTTCATTATTTTTCTCATCCTTCAGAGTGTTTAAGTTTTATTACTGGGCCACAGAAAAATTTTTTGGCCGATAACCTTAATCTTATTGTAACTGATATTTTGTTTGAAGAATGTGGCGTAGATGGACTTTATTTAATCGATCTTCTTAAAGAACGTGGGGATTTTCTGCCGGCCATTGTGATGACTGGATTTGCTTCCATTGAAAGTGCTATTAATGCTACAAAAAAAGGGGTTTTTCATTATCTTACAAAACCTTTTGAAATTTCTTCTTTGGCCAACCTTATTTGTGAATTGTTGGTCAGCAAAGCACAACTAAGTGAAAATCAAATACGAAAAAAAATGATTGAACGTACGGTAAAAAATTTAGAAACGGAATGCCAAAATCTAATCACTGCACCAGAAGAAGACGATATTTTTTGTTCGATGATTGGTAGATCTCCAGTTATGAAGGATTTATTTGAAAAAATAAAAAAAGTAGCGGCGTCTGATTCCACTGTTTTAATAACTGGTGCTTCTGGAACTGGGAAAGAATTAGTTGCTGATGCCATTCATTCTCTGTCTCTTCGATCTGGCAAACCCTTTATCTCGGTCAATTGTGGTGCAATCCCTTCGGAACTTTTAGAGAGTGAGCTTTTCGGACATGTGAAAGGGGCATTTACTGGAGCACTTTCTGATCGCAGGGGAAGGTTTGAACTCGCTCATCAGGGGACTTTATTTTTAGATGAAATTGGCGATATGCCTCTTCTATTGCAGGTTAAAATTTTACGAGCAATTCAAAGTAAACGGATTGAGAAAGTTGGAGGGAGTGATTCTATTTCTGTGAATGTTAGAATAATTACAGCTACCCATAGAGACTTAGAAAAAGCGGTGAAGGAAGGGAATTTTCGCGAGGATCTCTATTATCGCCTCAATGTTATTCCTCTTCGAGTTCCTTCGCTTCATGATCGGATAGAAGATATTTCTCTGCTCATTTCTTATTTTTTAAATAAATTTGTCAGTGCAGATGGCCGAAATCGGATTCGTTTTGCCAGTGAGACAATTGATTTGCTTAAGGCGCATGATTGGCCTGGAAATGTTCGAGAGCTTGAAAATCTTATTGAACGGATGGTTATTTTAAGAGGGGGGAGTGTTGTTCGTCCCAGTGATCTTCCATCTAAATTTCTGGATAAAAAAACGGTTAAAGAAATGTCTTTTATCAGTAAAAATTTTTTACAACTTCCAGATGATGGGATTGATTTAAAAAATTTCCTAATAGATTTAGAAGATTCATTAATAACTCAGGCGTTGAAAAAAACGCAGAATAATAAAAACCAAGCATCGAAGTTACTTAAAATGAATAGAACTACTCTAATTGAAAAATTAAAAAAGAAAAATACCTTTTCTGATTTAGAGCTAGGCTAAGTAGTGGGATACTTATTCGCTGGCCGGTTTTTCACTTTTCTTAATTGTTTCTCTGATAAAATATTTTAAAACTTTGTTTCTTTTTGATCCGTCCAACAGACTGGCCAAATCGTCATACAATGCATGTTCATAAATGAGTGAATGGGCAGTTCCCGGGCCTTTTTCTATTTGTTTGGAAATACTACTTAATGATCCTGTACTTTGCTCTAGATGTTTGGAGCTTTCACTGAAGTTTTTAAGTGTGCTCCCTATATTATTCTTTTTAAATTCAGACATTATTTCTTTGGAATCACGCATTGTTAATTTTAAATCATTCATAATGATGGCCAAGCTGTCTTGTTGAATTCCACTCATAAGGATGTCTAATTTTCCTAGCACTCTTGAAGTTACTGCTAGAATATCTTCACTTTTGCTTAAGATCTTATCAAATCCATTATTTTCTTCAGTCATTAAGTAGTCGCCTTCTTGGACATGGCCACCAGATTCACTACCGCCTAAGATTTCTAAATATTTATCACCAAGCATTCCTTGGGTTCGTATTGATAAAAGGGAGTCTGTTTTAATAAAGGGCATATAAATACCGCTTACTGAAAAAGTGACAATCAAGATGTCTAATTTTTCAAATACAATTGTTTGGATAGAGCCTATCTTGACACCTTTGAGTTGTACTGCGGCCCCTTCTTTTAAATTTTGAGCATTAGTCACTCGAGTTTTAAGAAATTGTTTATGGGCAAAAATAGAATCTTCTTTTCCCAGCATCATAATGAAGACCATTGATGCAAGTGTCGAGAGGCCTACAAAGATGCCTGAGATTATGATATTTTTTTTGTCTTGTGGTCTGATCGCCATTTTAACTATATCCCCGTATTTACCATAAATTTTTTAACTAAAGGATCATTGGAATTTTTAAACTTATCCACGGTATCCTCAAAAAATATTTTCCCTTCATCTATTATAGCAATTCTATCGCACAATTTAACTGCGGCAGGAATGTCGTGGGTCACGAAAATGGCGGAACGACCGTCAGTTTTAAATTTTGCCATAAGGTCAATAACGTTCAAAGTATTGACAGGGTCAAGACCTGCAGTTGGCTCATCGTAAAGAACCAAATCGGGATTCATAATCATGGCCCTCGCCATTCCAACACGCTTTTGCATGCCTCCAGACAAATCTGAAGGCATGATGTTTTCTTTTCCTTCAAGTCCAATGAGTTTTAACATATTTTTGATTTTATCAGCGATTTCTTTATCAGAATGACCAGTGTGTTCATAAAGAGGATAGGCCAAATTTTCATAAACATTAATAGAATCGAACAATGCTCCACTTTGAAAAGAGTAGGAAATGGTCAATCGCAATTTTAATAATTCTTTCTCGCTTAGAGTATCAATTCTATTTTTATGAAATAAAATTTCTCCACTATCGATATACTCTAGGCCTATAATTGATCGGAGCAAAACAGATTTTCCAGTTCCTGATCCACCGAGAAGGCCAAGACATTCGCCTTTCCTTACTTTAAAACTTATTCCCCGATGAACTCGATTTTCATTATAGCTTTTATTAATATTTTTAAGTTCTAAGACTATATTATTTTGATCAGCTGACTCCATCAGTGCACCCATAAAACTAAAAATATTTTACTCAAAAAGAAATCGCAAATTAAAATTGAGATTGAGCTGGTAACGACAACCCAGGTAGTTGAAATGCCAACACCTCTAGTTCCATTTGTCGTCGTTAGTCCTTTGTAGCAGCCAACAATACTTATGATTAATCCAAAAATAGACGCTTTAACAAGGCCTGAAACAAAATCATGCAAATTTACGACATCGAGCAGTCTATTAAGATAAAATCCCGGAGGAATTCCAAACTCATTTTTACAAATGATTTGTCCGCCTAAAATTCCCAAAATAGCGGAAAGAGATGAAAGCAGTGGCAACGATATAACACTGGCGATTACTCTGGGGACAACTAATATTCTTATAGGTGAAGTGCCAAGTGCCCTTAGGGCGTCAACTTGTTGAGTGACATTCATTGAGCCAATTTCTGCTGCCATTCCTGAGCCAATTCTGCCGGCAACAAGAAGTGAGGTAAAAATGGGGGCCATTTCTCTAACCAGAGAGAGGGCGACAACTCCGGGAACGTACAATGTTCCTCCAAATTTTGCTAACCCATATCCAAAATTTAGAGTCATTACTGATCCCATCGTTAGTCCTATTACGACAGTGATTGAAGCGGAACCAACACCAAGAGAAACAATTTGTTCAATAATTCTTTGAAAATAAATAGGTGAGGTAAACATAGCTTTTGCTGTTTGTGCAATAAGAATTGAAATTTCACCAATCAGATTAATGGGTCCCAATATTTTTTTAGTCAATCGTTCTGAAATATTATTAATTATTTTT
>JAHEZZ010000140.1 GCA_023250815.1 Bdellovibrionales bacterium | reverse complement strand
AAAATATATTTTAATCACTGAGGCTCTCTTCATGGTCGCCTCTGTGTTGTTCGGTATTATTTATCATCCTAGATAAATAACACCTCCAAAAGTTGGCCTTTAGGCCTTCCGTTTTCTTTGTGTTGGGGGGCGGCCTCGCTGGGATTTCATTAAAATATAGTGTTAATGCTGCATGTCCTTAACTGCTCAACTAAACAAACCAAAACGATTTAACAAACCCTGCTTCCAACCCGTTCAAACATAAACCACCAATTTTATTAATCACATATAATATTAAGGGATCGAGATTAGATTTTTCAAAGGTCCGTGTCCGGGTGTTAGCATATTGTGTCCGCACAGGTATGTTGGCACCTTCTAAAGACACCCAACCAAAGAAAACCCAAGCGCATGACAATAATCCACCAAAGAATTATGCAGCTCCAGCAAACCCTGTTGATAATTTAGACTAGAATTAAAATAGCGCTCCTGCTCCAAGGCCAATTCCTGATAATTAAGCCGTCCAGTTTGATAATTTTTTTTCATAACCCTAAAAAGCCTCTCACCCTTGGCAAGAATCATTTCTCTAGTTTTAAGGCGCTCTAATCCCCGCTCAAGCGTAAGTTTTTTGGCCCGAAAATCCGCATCAAATTTTTGGTTAAATTCTAAGAGTTGGTATTGTGCCGCTGATCGATTGTAAGCACTTTGTTTGTATACAACGTAATCATTTAAATTTTCAAATAGCGGAGCGGTCAAGGTCAACGCAAAAGTAGTTTCATATCGACTATTGTTGATTCCATAATGTGAATAGAGTAAACGATTTCTTTCCACTTGAAAATCAATGATGGGCAAAAAACTTGCTTTGGCCCGTACAACGTCAATCTCTGAGGCTTCGCTTGCTGCACGATATTTTTGATAATCGGGCCTTAAATCTTTGTCTGAGGCCTTTCCCAAAAGTTCTTTAATTTTTTGCCCAGAAAAAAATTCCAAGTAAGGCCAAGTTTGATTTAATGACTGAGGAAGCGCTGAATTTTCTTTATAAGTGTCTTCACTATTGATTGGCCCGAGAGATCGTTCAATCTCCGCCCTAGAATCCTGCAGATCTTGAGTGGTGAAGGTTAACTGACTTTCAGCATTTTCAGAATCTAGCTCTACTGCCAAAACTTGGGGCTCAGGTACAAGTCCTTGTCTGTAGCGAGATTTCGTTAATTCTACAAGTTCTCGTCTAGCCTCGGCGATAGTGCGTTTGATCACCAAAACTTGACTGCGCCAAATATATTCAAAGAGCACTTTTGTGACTCTTGTTTCAGCTCTAAAATTCTCAAAAGTGGCGCCACTACTGGCGCTTTCTAGGTTTAATTTTTGTTCTTTGATACCGAGGAAATCGACACCATTTCGCCACAATCCTAATTTAGCGGTAGTATTAAAGGTCCTAGTGGATTCAATAAAGCGAGTGTCGCGATTGCTATTTGCACGCACGTAAAGAGATGGCAGAAATTGCGCATAGGCCTCTAGTTTCTGAGCTTCAACTCTATCGACATTGTCATTGCCTAGACGTTTGGCAAAATCATTAGTCATCATTTTTTGAAAAGCTTCATCGAATGTGATGATATTTTTATTTGAATGTTCGGATGCATGGGCGCCAATAAATAATATTAAAGAAAAAAAAATTATCATTGAATAACCTTGCTCTCTGAATTGTTAGATGATTTTTCTGGTATGGAGAAAACTTCGGTCGCAACTGCCATCGTACGTATTTTTGTGATGGCCTTGTTATTTAAAACTAATATCTCAAGTCCTGGTACCACAAATAAAGTGAAGATCATGGAAAACCACAAACCACCTGCTACAGCAATTCCCAGCGGTGCTAGAATTTTTCCACCTTCTCCCATACCAATCGCAATGGGAATCATACCCAAAATAGTTGTAAGACTAGTGATTAAAATGGGTCTAAATCTTCTTCTGGCGGCCAAGATAGAAGCTTCGATTGGAGTATATCCTTCGGCGATTAATTCCAATGTCAAATCTACTAACATGATTGAGTTAGCTACAGTGATACCGTTTAATAAGATGACTCCAAGACATGAATTAAGACTTAGGGTGCTTTTGAAAACCAGAAGTGATATTAGCACGCCAATGATTCCGGTTGGAACAGCTGATAAAATAATGAGAGTTTGAACGGCGGAACCAAACTGCATGTAAAGAGCGAAAAAGATCAGACCGATGGAAAGCGCGATACTTGCTGATAATTGAGCTATTGAATGGTTTAACTCAGCTTCAGCGTCTTCAAAAATAATAGTAGGTGCGGTTTCAAGTTTTAATTTTTTTAATTTTGAATCTTGAAAATTCTTGATCACCTCATGCGCCTTAGTTAGCAGCAAGGGTTTTTGTAATTCGTCGCCCTTTTTAATTTTCCCGATAACTTTAGTAAACTCCATATTATTTTCTCGAATAATGTCAAAATCAATATCCGCTCTCAGGATACTTCCCAGTGCCGCCAAAGGAATAATTTTTTCCCCCACCTTAATTGGCAAGCTGCCAAGTTCCGTGGTGGAAACAAGCTCTCGAGTAGTGAAGCGCATATTAATGTTGTAGGTTTTATTTTTTTCAGTGATAAAACCGGCGGAACGGCCCTCTGAATAAACTCGTACTAAATCCGCCAGCTCCGCCGTTGTGAAATTTACTCCCGCCTTCGCCAAACGAACTGATTGATCGATATGGGGTTGAAATAGAATACCTTCAGGCCTCGTTCCAGAAGGTTCTTCCCAGACATTTGGATAGACTTCAGATTCTTCCAAAGCGCTAACTAGGCCTTTTGAAAGGAGTGCGCGGTCCGCCGCATCTCCACCCTTAATACTAATTTCCATTGACGGCGGATTTGGCAAAGGCAGCTCCGCAGGATTCCATGGTACGACCCAAAAGCGGGTGGTCGGAGTATTTTTAAATTGTTTCTCCATTTTTTTCCATATTTCTTCCATATCTTTTTTATTTTTTAGGCGTGCCATAATATTTGAATTACGTTTATGAACTTGAACAAAAGTGTAATCGATTTGTTGCCCATAGGTCTTGAGCAACTCTTCTTCAACTTCGTCGGATATATTTTCCATGGCGCGCATTGATTTAGATTCTGTGGAATTAATTCCCAGGATGACCCAATCAGTATCAGGCATGCCGATTATTTCTTTGGGAAGTTTAGGAATTCCAAAAGTGAGAAGACTCGCAAGCACCGCTAACATGGTGATCGGCAAAATAATGCAAAGTGCTTTTCTAGCTAAAAATTTTTTGAGCAAGTTGGCATAAGTGTTCTCAACAAATTTCAGCGGACGTTCCACCGGGGCGGCCTTAATGTGCTCAATCCCTCCCCGACGATTAATTAAATGCAATCGGATTGTAGGCACTAAAAATAATGCGACAATTGCCGAAATTCCGTGAGAAAAAACTACCGTCATGGCAAGATCCCCAAGAACCGCATGAGTTAAGTCTTTAGTCATGGCCAAAGGAAGAAAAACTACCAGTGATGCAATAGTGCTTCCAAGCACCGGCCGAATGACTTGTTTGACGGCATTGTAAACTAAATTGAGTGCCTTGATTGGAGTAAGTCGGTATTTAACATTCTCTAGCGCAACAAAAATATTTTCCATCACCACTACAGACGCATCAACATTCATTCCCGCTGAGAGCGCCAGGCCGCCTAGGCTGATTAAATTTATTGAAATGCCCGCGGTTTTCATCAATATAAATGCCAAGACCATACTGAGAGGGATTTCAATAGCGGCAGTTATAGTATTTTGAATATTACCCACAAATAAAAATAAAACTAACACCGCTAGAAAGGCCGCAAGCAGTACTTCTTTAAAAACATTATCGACGGAGTGGCGGATAAATTCTGATGGATCAACTAAAACTTTGTATTCAATATCTCGATATTCAGCGGGAAGTTTCGAGATGATATCAGTCGTGATGGCCAAAATATCTTCAGCTAATCGTTTAACGTTAGAACCACTTTTGGGAGTGGCGAATAAGATCAAACTTTTATTGCCGGAAGTTTTAAAAACTTTTTCTCCAGCTTCCGAATTTTCCAGCGATATTTCGGCCAAATCTTGCAACGGAATTAATTTTTGATTCGGTGACTTTATTAATAATTTTTGTAAATCCTGGATAGAATTTAAACCTCTTGGAACTTGAATTTGTAACGACGAATCGGGAAGATTCATTTTTCCAGCACGCAAAGAGCTCTTAGCTTCGCTAATGGCATTTTCAATATCCCGAGGAAAGAGCCCATATAAGGCCATGATCTCGGGTTTAAGTTTCAATTGGATTTCTTTTTGTTCGGGATTAAAAATATTGGCATCTTGAGCGTCATTCAATGCCTGAAGACGAGGAAAAAATTCTGGATTTAGGATTTGGTATAAATCATTCAGATTGCGTTTGGGACTAAAGAAACTGATGGCCACAAAGCCTGATGAGTTTGACCAAAAATTTACCCATAAGGAGTCGCGTATTTCTTTCGGCCATTGTGCGCTCTTGCTATTCATTACGGATTGTACTTCTCGTAAGGCCTCTTTGGGATCAATTCCCCAGCCAAAATCAATGGTGTAATTGACGCTTGATGAAGAGTATTCCGCTTTAACTTTTTCACTTTTCAATTCTTGATTTTGAATATTTTTTAAGGCGCTCTCAATACCCAGGCCGTAGTTTTCTAAAAATTCTTTAGCGGTAAGACCACCAAAACTTATTCCTGTAGAGATAGTTGGTTTGGTAGTATTTGGGTAAAGTGAAATCGGCAAATCCATGGCCGAATAAACGCCAAGGAACGCCAACAATGTGAAGCAAAGATAGACACGAAAAGGATTTTTATAAATATTTTTGAGCATCATCGCCTATTAATTTTTGAGAACTTCGACTTTGGCGCCGTCCTTCACTAAACCACTACTTCTAATAACTACAAAATCTTCAACTTTAAGGCCTGCCTTAATCAACACCAGGCCATCTTTTTTACTAGCGACTTCTATCGTTCTGCGCTTATAAATATTATTTTCGACTACGCCGACATAAGTTTCTCTTCCTTTGAAGTTAAGGGAAGTTTCTGGAACCACTAGGCCGCTTATAGCGTCTCCTTGAAAACTTGCGCGAACCAACCTTCCAGCGATGAGCGCTTCGGTTGAATAGGCCTTGTTTTTATTTAATTCTTGTAGATCGAGAGTAAATTCTGCTTTAGCGGTACCAGTATTGTGATCAACGAAAGGGGCCAGTCCATGAAGTGTTAGGGGGAGTTTATTTTTTTCTCCGACTAGTTCCAGTTCTCCAAACTGTTCTCCTTTTTTAATTTTCGAGAAGGTTGTGATTTTATCCGCAGGAACCTCTACAGTGACAATGAATTGATGAGGCCGAACGATCACCGCAATGGCCTGATCTTTGCTGACTTCAGATAAATTTCCAACCATCGTTTCCGCCAGCATGCCGTCAATGGTTGAAACAATATGGGCCGCTCTATAATTAAATAAGGGGTCATTATTTTTGACCAGAGCTAATAACTGGCCTTTTTTAACTAAACTTCCGGCCGCGATATTTTTCCACTCAATTTCTCCTGCCACAGGAGTTCTCAAAAGGGCCTTAGACTCATAATCAAGCTGTGCAGGATATAACAAGATCTCCGCAAAATTCTTTTCTTCGACTTTGCTGAGTTGAACTGATTTTTGATCGTCTTTTTTGGGAATGTTTTCGGCATTGGAGGAATTACTTAATATTTGCAAGAATAGGAATAAAAACAATGCCAAAGTGCTTTTCATAGAGCCAATCCCTCAAAATTAAAGTCTTTTCTGAAATTGACCTATATCGAGTCCTCATCTGAAATGTCCAGAATAAAAACAACTTGGGAGGGCCCTAGGAAGTTTTTATCTTAGAAATCTCTGGCCATCCTCCCGCCTATTCACTTTTCGTTGAGCAGTTTTTATATTTAAATCCAAATTTAGAAAAATATATTTTAATCACTGAGGCTCCCTTCATGGTCGCCTCTGCGTTGTTCGGCATTATTTATCATCCTGATAAATAACACCTCCAAAAGTTGGCCTTTAGGCCTTCCGTTTTCTTTGTTTTGGGGGGCGCCCTCGTTGGGATTTTGTATTTTATATAAATATAGCGCTTATCCTTTTTTTGTTAGCATGTAAAAAAGATTCAAAAAATAAAAATTGTCTTAGTTGAGCGGTTTTTATATTTAAGGCCAAATTCAGAAAAAAATATTTCTAGTGCTGTTGATGATTTGCCAGGGTTTCATTTAAATTTATGCTGATTTTTTTAATTTGATTTCCGCAACTAATCCAAGTGCCTCAGCAATTTTAAGAACACGATCAATGGTTATTTTTTGTAGACTACCGGATAAAATACCTGTGATAGTACTTCTTGAAAGCCCCGATTTTTTTGCCAGAGTCAAATGAGTTATGCCGCTTTTTTCCATCACTCGGGTTAAATGGGCAATAAGATCGGCTTTGATAATTGCTTCCATACTTCTAGCGGGAGAGATGTTGAGAAGTTCTGATAATTTTTTAGCGCTAGTTTTCTTTTTCATAAAAGCTCCTTTAAACGTTTTTTGGCCAATTCAATATTATGCTGTGGGGTCTTCTGATCTTTTTTAACGAAAGCATGAACCAACCAAATATTCCCAGCATCTAAAAAAATGTAAATCACTCGATAAATACCATTTCTATCTTTGAGTCTCAGTTCATGCACACCGGAAGCAATTGAAGGCATGGGACGTGATAGTGGCATCGATAATTTTAATCCAGTATCAAGTCT
>JAHEZZ010000139.1 GCA_023250815.1 Bdellovibrionales bacterium | reverse complement strand
TTGGCCAAACTTTAGTGAATCACTCTCGCATTGCGGGAATTGTTTTTACCGGATCCATGAGAGTGGGCATGATGATTGCTCATAACGCTGGCAAACGTTTGGTTAAAAACCATTTATTTAATGTCGAACTTCCGGTCAAAGTAATCACTGAAATGGGGGGGAAAAATGCTTTGATTGTCACTGCTAATGCAGAATTAGATGAAACGGTAGCTGGTATTTTGAACTCCGCTTTTAGTCATGCTGGACAAAAATGTTCGGCGCTATCTAGGGTGCTGGTAGATTATTCAATTAAAGACAAATTAGTACAGCGCTTGAAAGAGGCAGTGAGAGATTTAAAAGTGGGCAGGTCCTTTGATTTTTCAACGGCGATGAATCCGGTCATTTCAAAAGGTGAGCAGACTCGCTTGCGAGCGGAGGCCAAGGCGGCCTGTCTGCAGGCACAGAACTTTGGTGGGAAAGTGGTGATCGATAGAACTCCGGAAGAGCTTCCTGGATTTTGTGTCGGGCCTTGTATTATTGAGCTTCCTTTAATTGATACTCCGAAGGATATATCTGCTGATAAATATTCTTATTTTTATAAAGAACTTTTTGGCCCAGTTTTGCATATTGTGCCTTTTGGCGATTTAAAAGATGCAGTGGAACTTTTTAATGCCACTGATTATGCTCTGACAGGTGGAGTTTTTTCTCAATCACAAGATGATGTGGATTACTGTTTATCAAAAATGGAGTCGGGAAATATTTATGTCAATCGTGCTATCACGGGCGCCAGAGTTAATATCGAACCCTTTGGTGGGTTTAAATTATCTGGCACTGGGCCGAAGGCCGGAGGCCACGATTATGTTATGTCATTTCACGCAGGATTAGCGCATTTACCGCTGCAAATAGATCTGACTAGGCCAACTCCTTCCGATGAAGCGGGACATGAATTGACGATTAATTGGGCCAGGCCAAGTACTAGCAGTCTCGATTTAAGAGTGCAAACAATAAGCAAGGCCTTAGAATTTGTGATTCAAGATTTCGAAGCTCTCTATCAAGGCCTGTACGGGGAAAATAAAAGAATTTTAAAAAAATGGCATAAGTTTATGGCCAAAAAATTAAAATCTTTTATCACTCGGCCATTGCCCAATCGAAAAATTCCTGGACAAATTTCTTATAACGACCATTCTCTCTCTGTTAAAAATGTCATGGTGGTGGCCTATGAAGAACGGGCCTTCTTTTCAACTTTGCTTTATCTTTTTGCCGCTGTTTCAAAAGGGTGTGCCATCAATGTTATTTGTAAAAACTCCAAGGCCTATTTATGGTGGAATATGTTGCGGTCCCATTTTTTACGTGCGGGATTTTCTGTGGAAAATTTCAATTTATCGTTTTGTTCGAATGATGTTTATCTTGAAGCAATTAAAAATCCTAAAGTTGCGGTGGTTATAGTCGATGGCCCGCTTTCTAAATATCAGATGATCGCCAGTGAACTCTTTGACAATCAATATAAAGAAAAGTTGATGCGCAAATTGATCACTCCGTTTGATGCCGATGCACTAGGTGATATAAAATCTCATTTGTTAAAATTTGTGGAAGTGCGTTCGATGGCCATCAATACCATGAGGCATGGTGCCCCTTTGGAGCTTAATATAATGGAGAACATTTGAAAGTTAAAAATATTTTGCTTTTAGGTTGTGGCAATATGGCCGAATCGATCAGTCTAGGAATGGAGTGGCGACAAATTAATTTTTGGTGTTACACTCCTTCGCAAACTAAGGCGCAAAATCTGGTAAAAAAAATTGCCCAAAAAGGTGGGCAGGCGGAGTTTTTGCCAACACTCAAAGCACTTTATCAAAAATTACAAAGTGAATCGCTTTATTTAGTTATTATCGGTTGTAAGCCTCAACAGTTTCCCTCCTTGATTAAAGACTTAAGGAGCGAAAAAATTCTGACTCACCCACAGTTTCAAAAGGCCACTGCACTTTCTATAATGGCAGGAGTATCTTTATCGCTACTCAAAAAAAGTTGGGGCAAGGTGGTGGTGAGACTTATGCCCAATACTCCCAGTAAAATTGGCCAGGGCGTTTTGCTTTTTTCTTGCGGTGATAAAATTGAGACTGAGCTTTTAGATTTATTTAAACCTTGCGGTCTTACCCATTATTGTCAAGATGAAGAAGAGCTTAAAACTCTTACCCCTTTTTGCGCTTCTGGCCCAGGGCTTTTTTTTAAGATCATCGAACTGTGGCAAAAAGATTTGGAAAAACGGGGCATTTCTCAAAATTTTTCTTCAAAACTTTTGGCGAAAACTATGCAGGGAAGTGGCCAGATGCTTTTTGAATCCAAGGAATCCGCTCAAGCTCTTTGCCATCAAGTGACATCCAAAGGCGGAGTGACATTTGCGGCATTACAAATTTTAGAGGAAAATAAAATAGAAACGATTTTTAATCAGGCCTTCTTCGCCGCTCTTAAAAGAAATAATGAGATCGAAGAACTAATTACCGTAGATTTGGGTAAGGAATTATGATGATGGTTGATGTAAAAAAAATGGCGACAAAAGTTTATGAAAATTTGCCAATAAAATTTCGCGATACCGCTCTCCTGCAAGCTTTTGGAATGTTCAAGATCCCCTTGCTCTTTTTTTGTTCGCCTAAAGTTTTGCAATTAGATAACAATAAATGTGTGATTAAAATCCCACTTAATTTTCGCACTAAAAATCATTTGGGATCTATGTATTTTGGAGTCCTGGCCTGCGGTGCGGATTGCGCTGGGGGGTTATCTGCTATGAAACAAATACTTTTAAGCGGCCATCCGATCAATTTAGTTTTCAAAGATTTTAAAGGCAGCTTTCATAAACGCCCCCATGAAGATGTTTATTTTACTTGTGAGCAAGGCGAAGAAATTAATCAATTGATTAAAAAAGTCATAGATTCTAAAGAGCGCCAAAATATGACCGTAAAAATTACGGCGACTGCTCCAAAACAATTTCCCAGTGAACCAGTGGCAGAATTTGAATTAACTCTTTCTTTAAAATTAAAAGAAGGGCCTAAAGGCGCCTAAAACTTTAAATGAAGTCTTCTTTTTTGCAATTTGTGGCCAAGCTGGCCCCAAAACCCCAGTAAATTTTTGGCATTCTTTTTGAAGTAATCAGGGAAATAAGGCCAATGATCGGCCGTAAATGCCCAGGGATGGGAAAAATTTTGGAGGACGCCATGGAAGGACAAATAGTTAAGAATTTAGAAAAAGGAGAAAAAAGTGGGGGAGGAAAAGCTTATCCCTTCGCACTTGCTGCCCAACTTAAGGTGGTAAGTTATGAAAAAATAATGTTGGCCAAAATGCTTTTTTTTATTTTTTTAGGATTGATCACATTATTGTTCGTTGGAGCGCAGCAATAGTATCGCTAATTAGAAAAAAAAGATTCTGTGCTTCTTGCCAATGAAACTTTTTAAAGACAAATTGGAAAAAACAACATTATTTGCAAATTGCTCCAAGGACGGCCGAATGCCAAACCTGCTTAAAGGGCCATTGATATCGGAACTATACTCCGCCATTTCTTATGCAGAAAGAGTGATATTTACAGCAGATCATGTGACTTCGACGACAGGCCCTGCGGAAAAAAAAGAATGTTTAAAATTGGCCTTTGATTTTCAAAATAAATTAACAGATTTTGTACGCCTTATGCTTCTTCGTCCGCAATTTGGTATTTTGCCGGTAGAAAATGATTTTTTAAAAAATAATCAACAGGATGTTCTAGAAGATCTCAGGAGATCTTTGGAAAATATTCACCAATTATTTCTCGCCCTCACTTCTTTTCCACTGAACAACGATCACCTCGTGAGAGCAATCGTTGAATGCGTAAATATTGCTTATGATGGGGCCCGTCCTATTCACCAATGGTGCCAGTCGGTAGGCAATGTCGACATTCAATATCCCAGGCTCAACATTGTAGATATCGAAGATGAATTGGTGGAAGAAAGTGCAGATGATGTTCTGCAATTTGATCCTGACTTTGAAAAGTTTGATGATGAAGATCAGACAAATAATTTTGCCACAATAAATGTACAAAAAGGCCCATTAAATAAAGGGAGCATTCCAAGGTTTCATCTTTCGCTGGAAAAAATGCAAGATGTAGTGGCCAGTGGCCTTAATATTCTCGGTTCATTGGAGTTACAACGAGACCGCAAATATCAAAGGTGGATAAAAGAAGGCCATCGACTTATAACCGCCAAAAAATACCATGAAGCTGAGGAGCGATTTAATCAAGCAGTGATGGTAAAAGAAACGGCGGAGTCGTTAACTTTGCTTGCTTGGGCCTATGCTCTTCAAACGAAAGATGAAAAATCAAAGTCCCTTTGCCTTCGCGCTATTCATAAAGATCCAACTTATGGCCCTCCTTACAATGACCTTGGGGCCTTGCTTTTTAAAGCAGGTGAGCTGGAGGAATCTCTTAAATGGTTTGAGCTTGCGAAAAAAGCAAATCATTATCAAAATCGGGAATTTCCCTATATTAATGCTGGCCGAGTTTATCTTTCTCAAAAAAAATTTCATAAAGCTCTGGACGAATTTGGCAAGGCCTTAGTTTTGGTTCCCTATAATATGGATTTAAAAGGGGCGATTGAAAAAATAAAAAAACAACTCGACAGTACACTTTCTGGGGATCTTGCCACTGTGGTTATGAAAGATTTAATGAGAGATAATCAAGAAAGGCCAATTCACTGATTAATACCCCTTCAACATTTCAACTTCAAGATCCAAAAGTTTAACCGCTTTTATGTTCTCCGCCATTTGAAAAGATTTATCCCCTGGGTGGACCACTAATATTTTTTTTAGTTTCAAATCAACGAGTGCATTTTTCATAGAGGACGTTACTTTGGGTGTATCAGTGTATTTTGCTTCAACTCCAATTAAGACTCCATTATGCTCTAAAATAAAATCAATTTCTGCTCCACTTAAAGTATGCCAAAAATAAACTCGGTAATTGGATTTTAAATTTTTAATTTCCCGCAAGACAAGTGTTTCCCAAGAGGCCCCAAGTTTTGGATGCGATAGGAGTGACTTTTGACTGGTGATTGAGAGCAGTGAATGAAAGATGCCTGTGTCTGTAAAATAAAGCTTGGGACTTTTCACTTGGCGTTTTCCAATATTGGCAAACCAAGGCAAAAGGCAAGAAATCATAAAAGTCCCTTCTAAAATTTCAATATAACGTCGAACTGTGGTATCCGAAATGCCAAAATTAGAAGAGAGTTCAGAGTAATTTAAAATTTGGCCATTATAATGTGCAAGCATAGTCCAAAAACGTCTTAATGTTGCTCCTGAAATATTGATCCCTAAATTTGCTATATCTTTTTCTAAAAATGTTGTGATGTAATCGCTTAACCATTCAAATGCTACGTCATTATTGCGCGCCAAATATGCTCTGGGGAAACCACCCTTTAACCAATAAGGATTGTAGGATTTAAATTTTGCATCTTTTTTTAATTCATTAAGATTAAAACCAGACAGTTCAAAATAACTAATTCGGCCGGCCAGCGTTTCAGAAGATTGTCTAATGAGTTCCTTAGAAGCACTTCCCGAAATTAAAAATTTTAATTTAGCATTTTCATCTACCAGGGCACGCAGTACAGGAAATAAATCTGGCCGTCTTTGTATTTCATCAATCAAAATGACCCCCGAACGACCGTTGAATAATTGCCAAGGATTTTCTAGCGCTGCCAGGTCTTGAGGTTTTTCAAGGTCATAATGTTCTGCCAATTTAAATTGTTTTGCGATGGTTGTCTTTCCGCACTGACGTGCCCCCAAAATTGCAGTAATCGGGTTGTTTAAAATTTTTTTTTTAATTTCTAAAATATTTTTATGTCGTTTTATCATACCTTGTATTTTCCAACTTAATCTTGGAATTTACAAGGTATATTTTTAAATTGATAATTTTTATTTCACCGCTTCGTATTCGTGCAAGCGTTTTTTGCTGGCCATGTCCTGATAGCGGGCAGAAATTTTATCGAAAATACTGGCCCCTTTGCCGCCGATTTGGTTGGAGGCCGGGCCCCTAAAATTGAGATCCCCAGCAGCTCCTTTTTTGCCCAGAAGCCCGTCGAAGGGATTGTCGCTCGATTTATCTTTTCTGCTTGCAGCACCACCGCCGCCAAAGTAGCCGGCCGCCCCACCGCCGGAAACATAGCTGGCGCCGGAGCCGGAGCCTCGCCCTTCATCAGTGCCACCTTCCTGGCCAGCGCCGCCAGGATCAGAAGCAGGTGCACCACCGCCACCACCTCCGCCGCTTCCTCCGCCACCTCCGCCATTGGCCGCCATATTCGATTTGACGGTGGCAGATCCAGTGCCATCCATAATGCCCGAGCCTTTATTGATCCCATCAAGAGAACCGCCGCCAAACCCGGCATAATCGCCGCCATCGCCTGACCCCCCAGTTCCCCCGGCAGCATTTTTGCCGAAGTCTTTGCCCTCGGGGGCCAGCACGCCAGCACTGGTTGCTTGGCCATTCCCGCCGTTTAAGATAATGCCGTTGCCATAAAATTCTTGATCCCGCCCAAACCCGGCACCAGCGCATTTTGCCTGATTGGGATTGGCCTGGCATTCAGTTTTTAGAAGTTCCATATCGTCGTAACCCAAATTTTCATCCGGTTTATAAGTGTTGATTCCGTTGATAGCATTTTGAATGCGATCCGCTTGTTTATCGAGGATCACTCCTTTAGCGACATTGGTAACCATATCGACACCGGCCTCAACTGCAGCGGCAGTGGCCTGATCTTTGGCCTGTTGGTTCAGGGAGAGTTTCAGTTTTGAGGTGTGGCCGATGTCGCAAGGACTG
>JAHEZZ010000138.1 GCA_023250815.1 Bdellovibrionales bacterium | reverse complement strand
AAAATGGCGTAATTCCAGTCAATATATTTCCTTGTAAATTTTTCACATTAATAATGATTGGCACTTGAGTATATTGGGAATTTCCAATTTTATTATCTGCACATAAAGGTTTGACCAATTTAAATCCATTGGCCCCCTGTAAATCATAATCGACACATTCAAATGTCTTTCTACTCTCTGCTGGGGCCTTCTTCTTTGGCAGCTCTTTTTTTCTTTCCACTGCTGGATATTTATCGAGAACCATCTTCGCCGCTTCTACTGCTTTTTTAATGGCGGCGTCATTTTTAGGAGTTAATACCTGATCGTTATCTTCAGCAAAAGTGCCCGGGGATAAGAAAAGAATGCCAATTCCCAAAATATATTTTAGTGTCATAGTAATTCACTCCGGCCTTCCGTTCTAGACAACTCCCCCTCTCGGAAAACTCCTCAAAAAATTTAAAATTATTTTTCACTTTACGATAAGTTGACGGTAAGAGGGTTTTTTATGAAAAAAATAATAATCGCCATTGTCGCCCTAATCTCTTTAGGTTCTGCCTATTCGGATTTAGATTCACCCATAACAATAGAAGGAAAACGGGGAAATTTTGATGAAAATTATGTCGAACTAACACAACAATCAGGGGCCCGAATGAAACTCCCCAGATCCAGTTTTAATGAAGAAGAATTAGGCAAAGACACGGAATTAATAAAAGCGGTGGTTCTGCTTCGAGATATTCAAATTCTGCCGCGAATTATCCCTTAGGCGCAATATACTCCAAGCTGAAGTTTAAATTAAAAAATTATTTTTTACCCATACTTTTTTATTTGAATGACATACCGGGATAAAAGGAAACTGACGCTCAAAAGGCGATGGCCATCTAGACGAACCTATTCAGGCCTGGCACAATCAAAAAATATGCACAAAATGATATTAGTCTTTCTCATTTGCAATTCTTTCACCTCCCTTTTTGCCCACCAACAAAAAGAAGTTTACGGCCCAGACAATCGGCTTGATCTTTATCAGATGATGCCAAATAAATTTAGAGAATGGGCCAGCGCTACTGCTGCTTTAGTTATCTGGGATCATTTGGCAATCTATCAAGACCAGGCCTATCTTCAATCCTCAAATCTGCAAACATCCATGAAAGTTTGTGCTGATGAAAAATTTGTCGATCAACCTTCGGCGGCAACTTGTTCCGGTTTTTTGGTCGCTCCAGATCTTATTGTGACTGCCGGCCATTGTCTTAATCCAGTGGAAAAAAGCTGTGGCCGACGGGCCTGGATTTTTGATTTTGCTCTACTATCCCCGAAAGAAACAGGAAGACGCATTCCCCTGAAAAATATTTATTTTTGTCAGGAAATTTTACTTCGCATAAAAGACCAAGGCCCTCCGTGGAATGATTTGGCGCTCATTCGCCTTAATCGCAAAGTTGAAGATAGATTGCCACTTCCGGTGAGACATCAAGGTATTATTCCCGATGATGCCGATTTGGTGATGATTGGAAATCCCTCAGGGCTGCCGACAAAAGTCGCTGCTTCTGGCAAAGTGATGGACAACACAAATAATATTTTTTTTAAAGCAAGCTTAGATGCTTTTGGGCGAAATTCTGGATCAGCGGTAATCGACGTTAATACTGGCCTAGTTGAAGGACTACTGGTGAGAGGAAGTAAAGACTACCAAGTAGATCCCAAGATGAATTGTTTAAGACCTTATTTTTGTCAAGAAGGCGAATGCCAAGGTGCTGAAGTCACCCGAATTAGCAATTTTTTTAAAGAACAAAGCAACCGATAAATAGGGCCACCTAGAACTTTTACTCTTCAAAAATTTCAAAAAACAACAACCCGGATTACTTTCCTATATCTTCTTTAAAATTTTGAATAAATTCCGGAGTCAAAGTTTGAACTTTTTTTGCGAGAGGACGCTCAGAATTATCCACTTTTATCGGTATTTTTACTTCAGGATTTTTAGCATAATATTCAAACCCGTCCAAACAGGCCTTCAAAACTTCAGTATTTTCTTTGCCTTTTTCCAAGGCAAAGTTATTGCAAAAAAGGGTGTCGGGATTTTTAACTTCAGATGCTGACTTTCCAGCATGACAGGCATTTTCCAGCTTATTCACACTGAATAAAACGGGGATATAAGACCACCAACTTCGATATCTTTTGCAGTAATCCTCGGCACGGCAATTAAAAGAAAATAAAATTAAAAAAACAATAATCTTATTCAAAAGGCCCCCCCACAACTTTAAGGACATTGTATATATCGGCCAGTTTTTTATAATGTTTAGTGATACTGCCCAAATTGAAATACCACTGGCGATTTTGCCCCCTCAAAAGCGGCACTATAAACAGCACTCAAAAGTTCTCCCTGTCCTTGATCCTGAACTACAATTTGCAAGGCCCTAAGGGCCCGTACATCGGCGATCCATTCACTGCCCAGTGATCCTACTTCTCTTAAATTAATTTTGGGAAGCACATGAAATTGATTCAGGGTGAATACATCTTGAGGCATAAGAACTTCGCTAGGATCAATTTCTAGTTTTGCCCGAGCTAAAAGTGCAAATCCTTCAGGGTCAATTCCCCAAGGGAATTGTTCCAATACTACAAATACCTTATTGGTATCTAGATTATTTAAAAAATAGGCCTCACCGGGCCCGGGCACTTTATTATTGTAAAGGGCCACAGTCATTTCTCTTTTAAAACTTTGCATGACTTCTAATTCAAGAACTGAGGGTAATCGCATCTTTAAAATATCAAAACGAACAGGCACAGAAAAAGCGTTAAAAGCATCGACCTCTCCCCTAGTTGGAAAATCACTTGAGAGAATATGAAGGAGTGAAATGTGACTGCGATTTAAACTGGCGATTTCAAAATCAGAGGGAAAAACGTCGCTCAAAATTAAAGTATAAGGGATCTTCAAATCTTCTAAAATTTTTAATTCCAAGGAAGAGGGAAAATGGCCGGCACGTACTTTAATCTCTTTAATCTTGGCCTGTTTTAAGGCCTCAATATTTTTTTCTTCGGGATAAAAACAACAGACGTCGATAATATTATCATTAGAGCGAAGAGCAATGGCCTTGGCCTCTGTCAGCTTCGGATAATCGCTTGTTTTGTAGTAATGCCCAGAAAAAGCCGCAGGCGAAAAAAGAATTGAAAAAAAAATAAATATCTTATGAACTCCCACAAATCCTCCCTAAATAAATGAGTCCCATAATCTTTTCACATATAAGTGAAGCTGACAAAAACTATTCTCGCACTTATACTTTACCAATGAATTTAAAGAGTGAATTAAAACTTCCCTGTGGAATGCTTTTATTAAATCGCATTGCCAAATCCGCCATGAGTGAAAATATGGCGGAAGAAGGCCACTACCCAGGTCTTCACTATACAAATCTCTACCGCCGTTGGGCGATGGGTGGTGTGGGACTTTGTATCACCGGCAATGTCATGATCGACCATCGTCATTTAGGTGAACCCTGCAATGTGGTCTTAGAAAATGATTTGCATTTAGAACATTTCAAAAGCTGGGCCCAAACGACTGAAGGAACGGCAATGAGTCTTTGGCCACAACTCAATCATCCGGGAAAACAAACTCCAAAATTTCTCACCAGTGAACCAGTTGCTCCATCTGCCATTCCTCTAGGCCCCAAGATGCGAGCTTTTTTTGCCCCACCTCGGGCACTCATGGAAAAGGAAATTGAAGAGATTATCAATCGTTTTGCAAACTCCGCCAAACTGGCCCAAGAAGCGGGATTTCAAGGGGTGCAAATCCACGGTGCTCATGGCTACTTGGTCAGTCAATTTTTATCGCCCAAACACAATCAAAGGCAGGATAAATGGGGCGGCCCTCTGGAAAATCGCATGCGCTTTTTAATCGAAATATATAAAAGTATGCGTTTAAAGGTAGGCGCTTCTTTTCCTATTGGAGTAAAAATAAATAGCGCCGATTTTCAAAAAGGCGGCTTCTCCCATGAAGACGCCATTTCGGTATGCCAAAAAATTTCAAAGCTGGGCATGGACTTGATCGAAATTTCCGGCGGCTCCTACGAAAAACCGGTGATGACGGGGCAAAGACAATCGACTCTCAAACGGGAGGCCTATTTTTTACAATATGCCAGCGATATCAAAAAAGTTATTGAATGCCCACTAATGGTGACGGGAGGATTTCGCACCCAAAAAATAATGGAAGAAGTAATTAATTCTGGCGAAGCAGATTTAATTGGATTAGCTCGCCCCCTGGCAATCGAACCAAATCTCCCCTACCGTTTACTGAGCGACTCTGATGTCGCCAGTAAAGTTCATCCTATTACCACAGGGATCAAATTTGTAGATGGACTTTTTCCTCTGGAAATTACTTGGTACACAAGACAATTACATCTTATGGGCAAAAATTTAGAACCAAAAATGAACGCCAATGCCTGGAATGCCATTTACCATACACTCAAAGAAATGGGAGTGACGGGCCTTCGTAGGGCCAGCGCAAGAAGCAACTAAAAAATTACCAAACAACTGGGCCAGAAATATATTCTTTTATAACACAATTAGAAAACTCAATTTTAAAAGCACGAGTTTCTTCCTCACCTAACCAGCGAAGTGCATTGATATGACGAGAATAATAATAACCTCGCTTTGATTTATGATCGAAAAAAACGACGTGATTATTGGCCCCGAGAAACGAAGATGATTTCCAAATGGTAAAATCAAACTTATTGGCCTCTAGGCCATTATTTAAATCTATTTTTTCTGATTTCCAAATAGGATTTTTTAAATCCCCAACTACCAAAATTTTATTTTTTCCTTTTTCCTCACTTAAAAAATATGCCGTTTTTCCGTTATAACCGAGAAGTTGTTTAAATGAATTGTCATAGTAGTTAGCGAATTCAAAATTTGTAATCGTGCAGGTACGATCAACCTTAAATTTATTTTCTAAAATAAGTTCAGAAACGTCAAAAGCACTTACAGCATGAGTAAATAAAATGATACTTAAAATTATGCAAATCTTTTTCATAAATAATTTCTCCTAATCTTTAATTGCAAGTTTTTTGCAATCACTTAGGCCAATAGTATCTTCCAAATTTTCATCCTTATAATAATAGCGGCCAGAAAAACTTTCTAAATCGACAAAGATAAGCCCCTTAGATGAAGTAAAAAGAAAGACCTTTTTAGTCTCACTAAAAGTCCCACGATTTCCCATCGACAAATCCTGAGTTTTATAACTGGGAAATTGGGGATCACCAATCGCCAAGTAATCGGTAAAATGCGACCGTGACTCCATGACTGTTATTTTTTTCCCAATCTGTGCCTCTTGATTAATATGTTTTCCTTTTAATATTGTTTCAAATGATTCCACTTTGCACTCATAGCGAGTACGGTATTTCTGGGCAAAGGTTTTTTCCCCAAAGGCCTGATTTAAAAGGCATATAAGGAAGATGGGGGCAAGGGCCAATCTATTGCAATTATTCATAAAACCTCAAAAATCGAGCGTCCAAGTCGCACTGTATCATTCTTGATAAAGTTTAACTAGAGAAGTGAAAAAAAGTAAAGATATACCGGTAAGCATACCCGCCCCTCAATCAGAATTTTACTCACATTCCCTAGACCTAGACCGAAAAGCAGGCAAAGGATTTGTTATGCCAAAGGCGATAACACTGGCCATTTTTTTATCATTTTCAAGAATTGCCCTCGGATTTCCAGGGACTGACAAGAACTGTAAAACCCCAGAAGAACTTCGTCAGGAATATAAAAAAAATGGGCCCGTTGATGATACTTGGACTAAAACCCGCAATCGAATAATTGAACAAACCCTACCGGCGGCAGAAGTCGTAAAAAGAATGTTAGAGGATATAAAAAAAAATAAAATTGATGTGCTAAAGAAAAAAAGCGAAAGTTTCACTTCAAAATTACAGAGAAAATATTATGGAGAATCTCTAGCAGTTGAATCCTCTATCAGGTGCCCTGATTTCCATGACCCCGATCAAAAAGTGGTGCCATCAAGAAAGAAAAAAATTGAGACTTCGGAAAATTTTTTAAATTCAAACGATTTTGTTTCTAAAAATTTATCTAATTTGGGCATTGGAGGTTTCCGCCATCGCTACGTACTAGGACACTACCTTACAAAAGTGAATCTTCTCATGCCTGTTCCATTATGCGAATATGATAGCTTAATTACTCTCGCCGGCCCCATGCTGCCTGAATCATGGAATAGATTAGAAGTTGAAGAGAATAAAGAAGGCCGTGCTGTAGCAGTCAAGGCCTGTGCTTTAGTTGTCAATCTCTTTAATGCATTTGAAAAAGGAAGTGCCGTTCCTGTTTGCAAGCGCATGTCTCTTGATGAAATCAGAAGCACAGAAATCAGTGCAGAAGCACTGGCCAATGAAAGTGTAACCATGCAAGGGACACCGGAATCTGAAGATCAATATGTTCAAAGAAAGCTGCTAAGTTGCAAGACTCTCTTTGGCAATTACTTGCCACCAAATCCCAGAAAAGGAAAAGAAATTGGCAACCCAAACCGTAATTTAGGAAAAGAAATTACAGCTCCAGAAGAAAAGCTTCATGTAGAACCTTCAGTCGATCCGAAATAGCAACAAGTTATTTTTTCAAATCTTTTGGGGTATTGAGGATAACACTCCCCTGATCTTCACTGGCACTTAATTGATCCCGTTTACTATCGACAATTTTGGAGGCACAGGCCTCTTTACTTTTTAAATTAACAAACTGGGATTCATTTAATGAATAATCAATTCCATTATAAATTTTGCCTGCCTTTTTTCCTTTTTTATCTTTAACCACATTAAAAACCCCAACGATATAATGGTCATCTGCCCAATTTTCTTTTTCCGCTTTCATTTGTGGCAATAAAAA
>JAHEZZ010000137.1 GCA_023250815.1 Bdellovibrionales bacterium | reverse complement strand
GATGAAACTAAACCTACTCGCTATATTTCCAAATCAGTCAGAGCAACGGTCTTAAAGCAAGCAAACTTTCAGTGCCAGGCACTTCACCCCGACGGTTCCCGCTGCCTTGAGCGTCGCAATCTTCAGTATGAACATATCCACCCATTCGCCAAAGGTGGCCATCGGGACGTGGCCAATCTCGAACTTCTTTGCACTGGTCACAATGCTCGTCGGAAGTTTCAAACTTTTGGTACTGGGAAATATTCTTGGTGATAAAATTTTGGGCGTGTTGATCTTTGATGGCCGCATCTTACTTTTAAAGCTTATTGCGTAATCTCGCAATAAGCAATACAATGTTCAGTATGCAACGAAGAAGCTATAAAATTGATACGATAATTGTTAACGGCAAAGGTTTTTCTGAAGTTATTATCGATCCTCATTATGAAGAAAATCATTCTGAGCATATTAATGACGAGATAATTCTGGGCCTGGTTCGTCGCCTTGATGGAAGACGAGAACTTCCTAAGAATACTGACGATGAGTTCAGCTACTTCGTAACAATAATTGAATTGAATCATAAATTTTATAGGCTTGTATGGTTACTAGAAGATAATACTGTCTATGTAGGCGTGGTAAACGCTTTTCGAGATAGTGGAGGAGAATTAAAATGACATTTCCAAGTGAAGAAAAATTAAAAAAAATAAGAAAAGACCTTGAGAAGGCCGAGCCTTCGTATCTTCTTCCTGAGGATGCAACAAAGGCCGATATATTAAAATATGCTCTTTGCCAAAAATTTGTAGTGCATATCCAAGAAAATAAAATCTCTCAGGTTGATCTCGCAAAAAAACTCAATATGGATACTGCAAGATTAAATGAAATCTTAAAGTACAGAATCAATCTTTTTACAGTCGATAAACTTATTGAATTCACCCAAAGACTTGATCCAAATTTAGAGATTAAGGTTGCATAAGTTTTTTTAACATTAAAGTGGCCTAGCTTTATTCAATTAAAATCTGGAAAATCGGTGCCGGCCGACTTTTGGTTGAAGTTTGCATTATTTTTCAATTTTAAACATATCCTCCGCAATTTGCTTTTCAAGAAAACCGCCTTCCATCTGCAGATTAGAACTAAAATTAATCTGCCAGGCCTAGTGCTTTAAGTCCCGATTGCCAATGAAGACATTCGACATGTTCAATTTTTTTGTCGACGGGGTCATTTGAAAAGCAATAGCTTTTTGATTTTTTCATGTCTCTAGATATTGAGACAAAAGAATGAATGTCTTGTGCTTTTAATTTTGCGGTGCTTTTAATTTCGATGCAGATAATTTCATTGCGTCTGATTTCTAAAATAAGGTCAATTTCCACGTCGTCTTTCGTTTTTAAATAAAACAGATTCCAATTTTTCTTTTTATAATCGATCAACTTTCTTATTTCTATAATCAAAAAAGCTTCAAATAATTCACCAAACTGAGAAGTTCCGGCGAAAACTGGCAAATCCAAAGTTCTATTTAATGCACGTACAATACCAGTATCAAAATAATAAAATTTGGGCGATTTTGAAATTCTTTTTCTCACCGATGAATGGTAAGAATGAAGATAAAACCCGATAAGGGTGTCTTCTAAAATAGCAAAATAATTTTGAACGGTGGTGGTATCCACCCCAACCTCTCTGGCAATCTTAGAAAAATTAATTATTTTGCCATTCATTTGAGCAGACACTTCTAAAAATAAGCGAAAGGGATCCAGTTTTCTTACGATTTGTTCGCTTTGAATTTCTTCTTTTAGATAGGTTAGAGAATAACTTATAAGAAATTCTTTTTTGTCTTCGTCTGATGAAAATTCCAGCAACTTTGGCAGCATTCCAAAACTTAAGGCAGTTTTGAGATCAAAGTTTATCCCGGCATTAATCATCTCAAGGGAAGTAAGCGGGTGCAAATAATTGACAAAGGCCCTTCCCGCCAAAAGGTTAGCAGAACCTCTTTTTAATTTTCGGGCGCTTGAACCGCAAAGAATGAATTTCTGTTTGTTGTTTTCTATAAGGTAGTGAACGGCATCTAAAAGTTTTGGCAATTTTTGAACTTCATCAATAATCACCCATTCATATTTATTTTTACTGGCCTCTTCAATCAGAGCATCGGGATTCAATCGGTATTTGTCTTCAATTGAAGGCCTTAAAAGATCAATGAGAAATACTCTGGTGTGTTCTTTCAAAAGTGCTTTTATAAGTGTACTTTTACCACTTCCTCTGGGGCCAAGAAGTAAAATACTTTGTGATTTAGATAGCTTAAGAAGCCTATTGACCATACTCAACAATTGTACGCCATATATTGGATATGGTCAATTCACGGGCGGGGCCCTGTGCCCGCCGCAGAAGATCACAGCTTTCCCATAGATAAAGATGCGCCTTCGTTTATCGAACCTCGTGGCAATCCCTCTTAAATTCAGATGGCCCTTGAAACCGGCCAATAATGGACATATAATCCATTAATGGATGGTAAAAAAAGAAATATTCAACGCAAAATCAATACTTTACTTGAGATGTCTCCAGTTGTCGTTATTTTGGGAACGCGGCAATGTGGAAAAAGCACTATCGCCCAAATGACGGGGGCAAAGTGGAAATATTTTGATTTGGAAAACTATCGAGATTATGACCGTATCCATGAAGACCCTATTTTATTTTTCAGCGAAAATTCAAATCATATCATCATTGACGAGGCCCAAAAGTCTCCCAAACTTTTTGAAATTTTAAGAGGAGTTATCGACAAAGATCGACAACTCAAAGGGCGTTTTATTCTTACAGGGTCAGCAAGCTTTGAACTTATAAAAAATGTCAGTGAATCACTTGCCGGCAGAGTGGCAATTTTGGAGTTATGCCCTTTTAAAGTTAATGAGTTTGTCGATTTTCCTCTCTCTGATTTTTTTCAAATTTTTAATAAAAAAATTGAAATATCTGATATCAATTTTCTAAAAAATATTCCCATTCGTTTTGAAAATAATATTTTAAAAAAATATTTTTTGAAGGGAGGGTATCCTGAACCAGTTCTTAGTCAAAATGAAAATTTTCACGCCAACTGGATGCAAAATTATTTTGAACAGTATATTCAAAGAGACATTCGCTGGATTTTTCCTAATCTAGATATAATAAAATATCGACGAGTATTAACCATGCTCAGTTCGATTAGTGGTACAATTATTAACAAAGCAGAGATTGCCAGATCTGTTGAAATTAGTGAAAAAACAGTTAGCGAATATATTGATATTATCAGTGGGACATATTTTTGGAGAACATTGCAAGCATTTAAAACTAGCAAAATTAAAAGTACCCAAAAACTTCCAAAAGGACATTTTGTTGATTCTGGCCTGGCCTTGTATCTGCAAAATATATTCAACATTGATCAACTCAGCAAGCTGCACACCTTCGGCAGGCATTTTGAATCTTTTATTGCCGAGGAAATTATAAGAGGAATTCAGGCAACTGAAGCAGTGAACTTAGAATTTTATCATTTAAGAACAAAAAGCGGCGGTGAAATTGATTTAATAATTAAAGGTTCATTCGGACTTATCCCCATTGAAATTAAATATGGTTCATCAACTGCAAAATCTAAATTAAAATTTTTGCAATCGTTTGTGGATTTACATAATTTACCTTTCGGTGTTCTAATCAACAATTCTGAACGGATCGAACTCATCAGTGAAAAGATTATTCAAATTCCCGCAGGAGCGCTTTAACAAAATCGATTACCCTCAAACGTGATGAGTATATATAATCCGGAAGATTAAAATGGTATCATGCACACACAATAATATTTGTCAGGGCATAACGCCCTTGGCACAATATACTGGAACCAGTATAATTAAAAATCTGCCTGCCCTGTGCCAGCCGACTTTTGGTTGAAGTTTGCATCATCCCCTTGTATCTTTCGAAAGAATTTTGTACATTTTTGAAATGAGTCTCCTCCCTTCTTTTACTTCACTATTTGTTATTTGGGTCTTTCTTAATCCGGTAATTGCTTTTGCTCAAAAATTAATCTGTCCAGTTGGTGAAACTCAAATCGAGGAACATCCAAAACGCGCCTATGCAGAAAAAGATGGAACGTTCGTGAGAAAGTCTCAGGTCGCAGAGCATTGTCGAGAAATCTTTCCTGGTTCTAAAGTATGGGTAAGTTATTTTAAAAATGGGGTAAGTGAAAACTGGCCTCAGAAAAATGAGACCCATAAAAACTGGTTGGCGAGTGAAAAAAAAATAATTCTTACAACCGTTAAAGAATTACCTGATCAGCTAAAATTAATATCGTTGATTCGAATTTCAAGAGCATCGGTTTCAAAACATAAAGAAAATCCGGCATCGTCAGTCGTCCCTTTGGGAGAACTGACTTTATACGATTTATTTTTTAAAGCTGATAACAGCACACGTTTTGAAATCTTGGCCCATGAAATGACTCATTTTTTGATAAAAGATTTTAAAAATAAGGAACTTTACGACTTTTCAAAAATCGCCGGTTGGGGCCATGTTAAAAAAAAGGGCCCAGGTGGTGAAAAAGTTGTCATTATTGCTCCTCGAAAATTACTTTTATCAGATAGCAATATCGATGTTGAAGAAGATTTTGCTAATCACATGCAAATCTATCTTGCGAAACCAGAAATTCTAAAAAAATTTAATATTTCAACCTATGAATGGTTTTTTAAAAAATTCCCCATGGGCCAGAGGAAGTAGAAAATGATTAAAGTATTTTTAAGTAGTTTAGTTTTAGTTTCTTGTGGTTTTCTCAGACCAGCACAAAATAATCTTGAAGATCAGATACATCAACTTTTTTTAAAAAATGCTGCTTTTAAAGAATATCTTCAGTTTGGAAATATTGCTAAAGCCCAAGATTTTGTCGACAATAAAAATAAGACTATCATAATTATCCTCGATGATCAGTATTGCCAAGAACTTTTGATTTCTGAAGGGGGGCCTTCGCAAAGGATTGATCATATTGCTCTGATTTGTGAATTCGGCCCAGGAATTCCGCTGGTGCGATTTAAAAATGCTGAAATTCAGAATTGGTTGAAGAGTGGATACCAAGGTGTTAGTCAGAGCGACCATCTTAATTTTAAAAAATATTATCTCACCGAACCTGATGGCCCAAGGTCAATATTGGTTAAAGAAGGCCTTGAATCATCGGTCAAAATAATTAATTGGAACCGCTAAGAAAGAAGAGCTCCTTGCCCTGTCGGCTGGCACCGAAGGAGTCGGGAAATTATGAATAAACCAATTCATTGTTATCACTTTACAGTGCAAGAGACACACCTGGATGTTTTTGGGCATATGAACCATGCTGTATATCTGGAACTTTTTGAAGAGGCGCGCTGGGATTTAATTACTGTTGGCGGGTATGGCCTTAAAAAAATTTTGCAAGAAAAAATTGGGCCGGTGGTTTTGGAGGCCTCTATTGTTTATAAAAAAGAATTGGCCGCCAGAGAAAAAATTTTGATCAACACTTATTCTGGGGAAATGAAAAATAAATTAGTGATGACTTTGAATCAAGAAATGCTCAAGGAAAATGGCGATTTTGCCGCCACTTTAAAATTGTCGGTAGGGCTCTTTGATATGCAAAAAAGGAAGCTTCTTTTGCCTACTGATGATTGGCTTTCGGCAATCGGAATGGTTCTTCCTGTCAATTACACTGCATTGAAATGATATTTATTTTCATATCGTCGTTGACCGTGAGGATGGCGGAAAATTGGTCCTTCGGAACGCAGTAGACATCGTCGTTCCATTTTACTCCCAGGTCAAAAACGCTGGTCAGTCCTCCGTACTTATTAGCGGTATTGCCGTCTATAAAACGTGAGGTTCTATAATTTTGATTGGACTCTTCGTGTCCTTTTACTTTGAGTTTACTGTAGGCAATTCCGCGCACTAATAATCCATCTTCGCAAACTCTTTGCGAGCAGGCCAAGGCCATGACAATGGAGGGGTCTTTGATGGAGCCAGTTTTTGGATCGAAAAATGAGGAGTCTAAATCTCTAGCGGCAGAGGATACTAAGCGATTGTAATAAACTGAGACGTTGGTGTAGTTGGCCCGTAAGGTGCAGCGGCCAGTTTTGTCGGCGTATCCAGTGCAACAATTGCTGGCGCTTTCTCCCTTTTCCAATCTTTGTCCGGCGGGTTTACAGCAACTAAATTTATCGGCAGAAAAAATTTGTTTAATATTCTCTGTCTTAAAATTTGTTTTGTCAGTAGAGGATAAATAATATTCACCGCCAAAATTATATTCTGTTTTATTGAGGTCATAGAAAAATGATGGGTCTTGCTCTAGAATAGAGTTGGAAAAGAATGACCACCAGATTGGGGCAATTGTTTGATCATCATCTTTTACTTTGCAGTAAATCTCATTGCCAACACTATCGTAAGCGCTGGGTACCGCTTCGATTAAAATTTGGGGAATTCCCAGAAGATCAAATTTTCTTAAATAATTCATTGTTTTTTTAGCGTCACTTTCGGGGATGTATCTGATCTTGCAGTTATCATCAGCGGGGTCTAGTGTGTGCTCACAAGTGAAGGCCTCTTTCCCTACATATTGAGGACAACTATTGATCTCAGGATCATCATTGTTTTCACATATATCCCAGTTGATACATTTAAATTTTTCGTACTTAATTTTTTGCAGTTTATCGGAATCCCAGACATGCCCGGCGCCATTTTCATCGTGAAAATGCCTGATCCAATTGCCGGAGCAGCAAGAGCGTGTGGCCATCTCATTTAAGGTATTTATTTGCTTGGAAAAATTATCGGAGGTGACGTAGTTGCTGCCTGTGCAACTTCCATTGGCGACCTTGCAGGCATCTTTTATATTGTACTCGAGCTTTCCATAGTTATCTGCAGTCTCGCCAAATTTTGATCCGGTTTTAATT
>JAHEZZ010000136.1 GCA_023250815.1 Bdellovibrionales bacterium | reverse complement strand
TACTGTTATTGTTTTGATTTTATGTAGTTAGCTATAGAGCATAAAAAAACCGACTCGGGGTCGGTTTTGCTATCTAGAAATATGGTGGACCCGACAGGAATTGAACCTGCGACCCCTTGAATGCCATCCAAGTGCTCTCCCAACTGAGCTACGGGCCCACAAAAATTAATGAGCAGTTACCATAATGAAGCGCTAAAACTTCGACAAGGCTTTTTTGCCCAAAAAAGGGAAAACTAAATGCTGAGATTACGAGAAGGGATTATTAAATGGAGGACTCTTGGAAGCAAATCTCAAAAGTAAAATCGCCGAAATTAGAATTTACTACACTTTCTATTACGTGAGTAGTTGTAGGATACCTGAGTTCGTGACTGATCCCTCGAATGGTCGAAGGGCTGGCCATTTCAATTTTGTAGCCCATGGGGTTTAAATCTTTTTTGGCATTTCCCATGACGATATTAATAATTTCGGCACCGGCATCGGCGACGTCTTCACAGTACACTTTGTATTCCGTCAAAAGCATCGCCGAGGCCATTTTTAAATAGACATCTTCTTTCCAAGAAAGCGCCACCATTCCCCGGAATTTTGTTTTTTGATCGCCTTTTTCAAAAAGGCCGTTCATCCCGATTGTCGCAGTGATATCTCCGTTGGCCTTTCTATCTTTTTTTATTTGAGGTGAATGCATTTTAATATCACTGTTCATCATGACTTTAAAAGTTTGCTTAAGAGCATTGATAAAAGGTTGGGCAAAAACTAAAAAATCTTTAACATCATTCATACTACTTCCTCGAGCTTGATTATCTCATATTAAATGACAAAAGTGGCCCTTCATAGAAAAATTTTTATTGAATTTAAACTGCTCACATTTGAGTTTTCTAGTCTGGAAAACTTAATATTATAAGCGGAAATAGGAGACTGAAACTGTCCGGCCAATATTTGGAATTGGTGTTATCTAATTTGGGATAGTTTGCCATTTCTCAAAACGAAGAAGCATGAGAATTCCTGGAAGGGCAATAATAGCGCAAAAAATAAAAAAACCGCCCCAACCAATTTGTTCTTTTATAAAACCGCTGCTGCTGCCAAGAAAGATAGCGGGGATGCTCATGATACTGGTGAGAAGGGCATATTGAGTGGCGGTAAATTTTTTGTTGGTAAGTGAGGCCATAAAGGCGGAGTAGGCAGCGGTGCCTAGACCACTTGTAAAAGTTTCAAAGAAAATCACCAAACCAAGGGCAATTAAACTTGGAGCATAAATTGTCAGTAGGGCAAAGAGTGCAGTTGATATTGCTTGTAAAATGCCAAAATACCACAGGCATTTTTTTAATCCAATTTTCATTTGTAAAATCCCACCAAGGATACCTCCGATGATGGCCGCCCAAATTCCAATTGGCCCGGCAATAGCGCCAATCTGGGTATTGCTATAGCCGATATCGGAATAAAAAGTTTTAAAAAGTCCTGAGGCCATAGAGTCGCCAATTTTATAAAGCAAAATAAAAATTAAAATGCCAATAGCGTTTTTGCGATTAAAATAATCTTTAATGGGTTCTACCACAGAGGCGAAAAGTGAAGTCGGCGCAGGAATATTATTTTCTATTTTAGGGGCAAAAAAAGTGGGGATTGTACAGATCGCCATGATTGCCGACATAATAGTATAGACTTGGCCCCAAGGAATATGATCAGAAAGAATAGGCGCTAGAGAAGTGGCAAAAAGCATTCCAATGCGATAACCAGTTACCGCAAGAGATGAACCTAGGCCCAATTCTTCGTCTGGAAGAATTTCTCTTCGATAAGCATCAATGACAATATCTTGAGAGGAAGAAAAAAAGGCACAAACGGTGGCCATGCTAAGCATTAAGAGAGTGTGGGTTTCTGGAGAAATTTGGCCTAGAATAAAAAGAGAGATGGCCAAGGAAATTTGAAAAAGAATAATCCAACCCCGCCTTCGATCTAGAAAAGGCAGTTGGTAGCGATCTAGAACCGGCGCCCAGATAAATTTCCAAGTGTAGGGTAACATGACTAAGGTTGAGGCGCCTATGGTTTTAATATCGATATTGACATTTTTAAACCACAGACGAAGGGTTGAGCCCAAGAGCAAATAAGGGAGGCCAGAAGAGATTCCCAGTAAAAAAACAGTGAAGTGCTGTTTAGAGGTCATCGCCTGCCAAAAATTTCTTTTATTCATTGGCCGATTGTAGGTGGTGATTTGAAGGCCGTCAAAACTTAAAAGATATTTTGGCCCCTCGCCAGATAGAAGCAACTATTTTATGCTACTTTCTGCTATGAGATTTTTAATTTTGGTATTCGTTTTTATAAGTTGTTCTGGAAACTTTCGTCCCCAAAGTTGGGGTATTCAATTACAAGGTTACAATGCACCTTACGATCTTAAAAGAATAAGAGAGGCCAAGACCGATTTGTGGGTGATGGATTTTTCCGATGGCCCAGATCATTTTTTTTCGAAAGCGGAGATTGATGCTTTAAAAGCAAACAATAAAAAAATAATTTCCTATATGTCGATTGGGGAAATTGAAACTTATCGTTTTTATTATTCGCATGTCAAAAAAGAACTCAAAGGGCCGATTAATCCAAATTGGAAAGATAATATCACCGCTAAGTTTTGGGAAAAAGACTGGCAAAAATTTTTTTTAGAAAAAAGTCCAACTTATGGTGCCAGCTATCTCGATCGAATTATTTCCTCTGGTTATGACGGCGTTTTTTTAGATATCATCGATGCTTTTGAAAGATTCCCCGACAAACAAAATAAGGCCAATTTAATGGCGGAATTTGTGATTAGAATTTCCAAAGAAGCTAAAGCAAAAAATAAAAATTTTCTTATTATTTTGCAGAACGGTTTGCACATGAGAAGATTTTTGAAAGATCCTAAAGATTTATTGGCGGCAATCGATGGAGTAAATGTCGAGAGCGCTTTTTTTATAGGCCCTAAAGTCGAAGATAATAATTTTAGTGAAAATCTTTTCACCTTGGATGATGTTAAATTTTATCAAAAAGCGGATAAATTTGTTTTGAGTTTAGAATATTTAAAAGATCCGAAACTACTTTCTCAGTATTTTGAATTTGCCAAAAAAAATGGGCTTATTCCTGTGTCTGGGCAAAAAAAACTCAGTGGCCCTTTGATTTTTCCCTGATTTTTCTTATCGAAGCCTTCCACTGACGTACAATTTTTGCTAGATTCTTTTTTATGAAAAATAAATTGGATTTGAATCAGCTAATTAAAACAGAAGAAGAACAAATCAAAAAATTGCATGATTTGGTGTCTGAAGCAATTAATGAACAACAACTTATTTCCGCTAAACTAATAGATGTTGAGGATGAAAAATGCATCACCTTTGGCCAGAAATTATCTGATAAAATTGCCAACTTTGGCGGCAGTTGGACTTTTATAATTGTTTTTTTGGCAGTTATGGGACTCTGGATCTCTCTTAATATATTTAATATTTTTGCCAAGGCCTTTGATCCTTATCCCTTTATATTACTCAATCTTATTCTTTCTTGTATTGCAGCTCTTCAAGCTCCAGTGATTATGATGAGTCAAAAAAGGCAAGAAGAAAAAGATCGCACCAGAGCGATGAATGATTATATGATCAATATAAAGGCGGAAATGGAAGTTCAAAATCTTCATCGGAAGGTAGATCTTCTCATCGCCGATCAGATGAAATATTTATTTGAAATTCAACACCGTCAATTGGAAATGCTTCAGCGTCTAGAGAAACATTTTAATGAACATAAAAAATAAGTAGGGAGACTGTTTATGATGCTTTTTGCTCCAATTGAATGGCTTTCAAGAATTATTTTAATTATTCTTGTTGCTCTTTCTGTTTGGTCAGTTGCTATTATTCTTGAACGTCGAAAATTTTATCAAGAATTAAAAAAGAGGGGAGATTCTCAAAAGATTAAAGAGGCGATCAGATTAAAAAATAAAACGGCCATTTTAGATTTATGTAGAACTGAGAGATCTTTTTTTTCTGAACTTGTAGAAGAAATAATAATATTGGATTCTTCAGCGAAAATTGAAAATGCTTTTTTGTTTTATATTAATGAAAAAAAAGCGCCTTTTGAAAAAGGATTGGCGGTCCTTGGAACTTTGGGATCGACGACTCCTTTTATTGGACTGCTTGGAACAATTTTAGGAATTATTGTCAGCTTTGGAAAGTTGTCACAAGGAGACGGCGGAACCAATGAAGTCATGTTTTCCTTGGCAGAAGCACTCATCTTGACGGCTGTGGGTTTACTCGTTGCGATTCCAGCGGTCATTGCCTTCAATTATTTTTCCAGAAGAATGAAGGTTGTTCTATCTGAAGCTTCAGCACTCAAAGATTTATTTATCGCTTTTAAGGATTAAGTATGGCGGGCAACAAATTTGATCCGAATGATTTTAGCGACGGGATCAATGAAATCAATGTCACTCCTTTTGTCGATGTGGTTTTAGTGTTGTTAGTTATTTTTATGGTAACGGCCCCTGTGATGATTAAAGAAAATTTAAAAGTAAAACTTCCAAAATCTTTGACTTCAGATCTTGGCCAAAAATCTCTTACTTTGGGAATTGGGATCACTAAAGAAGGACAAGTGATTTTAAATTCTAAAGTATTGACTCCAAATCAATTGGAGGTTGAACTGAATGCTATTCAAGTGAAGTCGCCTCAGACCCAGTTTTTAATTTCTGCAGACGTCGATAGTCGTCATGGCGACTTAATTAAAATGATAGACCTTTTAAAAAGACACAATTTAAATCAGTTTGCTTTACAGGTGGAGAAAATTAAGGGCGAAAACATTGAAAGTCATTAATGGCCAGTTATCTTCTTGGCATTTCTCAATCATGATTCATCTTTCTATCATTGTTATTTTTCTTTTGATGTATTTCTTTTACAGAAAACCCATCCTAATTTATGTGCCTCTTGAAATAAATGTACCTCAAGAAGTTCAGAAGATTGAAAAAATTGTTAATGTCCCTAAAATTGTTTTAAAATCAATTAATAATCAATTAAATAAAAATGTACAAAATCGAGAAATATTTGGCATCTCTCGGCATTCTTATACGGAGAGTGAAAGCTCGACAGAGACCAATGCCAAGATCGGCAATACTTTGGCGAAAGTTGCTGACAATGAAAAATTAAAAGAGAGTGATGCCGATAATTTGCCCACCCCGACAGAGTCTTATTTAGTATCTCAAATGCCTCGTGTGCTTAAAGAGGTTCGGCCAGAGTATCCAAAAGAGGCGAGAGATAAGCAAATTGAGGGAGCAGTTATTATGGATATCTTAATTGACTCCTTTGGAGCAGTTAGAGACGTTCAAATTGTTGAGGGCCCAAATATTTTTAACGATACTGCGAAAGAGGCGATTAAAAAATTTATTTTTAGTCCAGCTGTTGTATCTGATCAAAAAGTTGCTGTTCGCATTCGTTATACTTTGCGTTTTAAGTTGGATTATTAAATGAGCAAGGGTGTTTTTTTATTTCTTTTTTTTTCTTTTAGAATTTTGGGCCAAGAATTTATTGATCTTAAAGGCCAGCTTTTTGAAAAGGGGACAAAAAAAGAATTAAAAGATGTGCCCCTCTATCTTTTGCCTTTGAAAATTAAAAGTATCACTGATTCTAAGGGACATTTTAGTTTTTTAAAAATTGCCAAGGGAAATTGCCGATTAATTATTAACGAAGCGGGCTTTAAAAAATGGGAAGAAGAAGGATTTTGCCAAGAGTCGAAAAATGAAATTAAGCTTTATTTGGAGAAAATATTTTATGGAAGCTTTGAAACTTTAATAAGAGGAAAAGCAGAAAAACGAGACGATCAAACCCACAGTTTAACCCAAGAAGAATTTATTTCCAGGCCAGGATCATTTGGCGGCGATCCGGTACGAGCAGCACAAAATTTACCAGGTGTTGGACAGGTCGGATCTAGCGCTCAAATTATTGTTCAAGGAGCAAGTCCAGAGGATACTGGATATTTAATTAACGGCCACCGTGTTCCTTTAGTTTTTCATTTCGGTGGGCTATCAAGTGTTATTATTCCAAATGCCGTAGAAAGGGTTGATTTGCTTCCCAGTGGTTATGGCCCCGAATATTCCAAGGCGATGGGGGGAATCGTTGCTCTCAACACAAAAAGACCAGAGACAGATCGCTGGCACGGCTTGGCCTTTGTCGATTTACTTAATGCCGGAGTGATGACAGAAGGCCCGGTGGATCAGCAGTCTTCATTTTTAATTGCCGGGAGATATAGTTATGTAGGTCAAGTTCTGAAGCAAGTGGCAAAAAAAAATGATAACTTTGAATTAACTGCTGCCCCTACTTATTCGGATCTGACCTCTCTTTACCAGAGGAAACTTAATGAGAAAAATATTTTTAAAACCACCTTTATTGCTAGTCGTGACGAGCTAGAATTAATTTTAAATAAGGCCGCCAATAATGATCGAGATCTTCGGGGAAATTTTTATAGTAAAACGGAATTTTTTAGAATCATCCCGCAAATTGTTACTCAAATTGATAGCAAAAGTAAAATGGATCATTCTTTGGCGGTGGGAAAAGATATTTTATTAGTGGATATTAATGGCCGCTATCTTGATATTGATGCTTATACTTTTAGCCATCGCTCTGAATTCTTCAGAGAGTGGATGGCCAATTATAAAAGCTATTTTGGTTTTGATAATAAATGGGATTATTCTGCGGTAAAAGTAAATTTGCCAAATAACTTTACAGAAGGGGGAGTAGGAAACCCTTTTTCAGTGGGAGAAGAGCGAAAGTTTATAAATAAAGGATCATCAACAGAGCTTGGTATTTACTTAAGGCAAGAAATTAAAACTTCAATTGATTCAAAATGGACTTACCTTCCCAATTTTCGTTATGACTATTTTAGTTTAAATAAGAGTAGCGGAATTGCTCCTCGCTTTTT
>JAHEZZ010000021.1 GCA_023250815.1 Bdellovibrionales bacterium | reverse complement strand
TAAAAACAATTATTTTGCTATTTATATTTTTATCATTTTGGATTAAAGGCCAAAATTCGCAAGCAGGCGAAAGAGATTCTACTTATACTTATTTAACAGAATCCATCGTTCAGAGTGCCGTACTTGAGATTGGAAAAACGCTACCTGTGGCAATTTCTTCAGGAGTGGTTGGAAATGAAGCACTAAAGGATGGACAATACGTTTTGGATTTGAGTACGGCAGAGCATTCTGGAAACCAATGTAGGCCTACAAAAATTTTAGGTCCGGCATTTGATATTTTGAGTAAGGCCAATGACGTGATTTGCGAATCAAAACGCAATAATTTATTGGAGTTTTGCAGTTGTGTTACCAGTTGCTCAGCAAAAAAGCTTGGTGAATATTCACCAATGTCGGCAGCCGAAATTAAAAAGTATAAAGTTATGCTTGAGGATTTATCTTTAGTACAAGCATCTAAGCAGGCCCTAAGTACATTGGTAGGTGTGGCGGCAACAGTGGAAATGGCGGCAACTGATACCAATGTTTGGCATGAAGTGATATCGACGAAAGAAAATTTGCGTGAATGTTCTGCTAAGTTTATGCCTGACTTTATGGAAGAAATAATGAAAGGATGTAAACCAGAAGGAGTCAAGCGTATGAAACTGGCGCTTGATAAATTTAATGTTGATATTTTTCCAGACCATGGACAAAGTCCCAAAGCTAATTTTGAAAAAATATTCTCAGAGAGACTTGTGCGAAGAATACAGCATGTTCATAAAGATTTTGATAAAAATGAAGAAAACGAAATTCCGGAGATAAAAGAAGGGAACGAAATCATTTTTAAAATATTAAAAGAGAATAAGAAAAAGAGCACTTTTACTGCAGATGAAAACGAAACTCTTTGCAGTTATCTTTTTTCTCAACCGTTTATTTCCCACGAGGTTATTCGTGATTTTTATAATAAGGGAAAAAGAACCGAAAAAACTGGGCCAGTTAAAAATGACAAACCATTTATGAATTGTAACAATGCCGAGAGCGCAAAAGCTTTAGTGGCGAAACATTTTGAAAATGTCATGGCCTCAATTGAACTTGAAAGAAAAAAACTTTACCCTAATGAAAAAAAATTGGATGATAAACAATTCCAAGAAATTATGCGGTCTTATTACCGGGTTTCTTCTGCCGATTTATTGAAGAGGTGCCATGCTGCAAAGACCGATATTATGTCTGCTTGTACGGTGGCCGGAGCAAATTCTTTTTCTCCCGCATTAATTGGCCTAAACATCAATGCTTCAACTGTCCAAAAAGTTGCCAGCGATGCTTTGCAATTGCCCAAGGAAGATTTTCCCTCGCCAAGGCCAACAGATTTACGTTTTAGAGCGCAGATGGATCAATTGATGTGCTTCACTCATGGTGATGCAAAAGGTTTGTTTAGTGAAGAGGCGATAGAATATGCTAAAACTCAACATACTTTTACAAAGCATGAAGACATCGTTGGTTCAGACGAAGGGGAATCTTGGGAAAGTTCTAAAGATACTGAAGAACTAGATAAAAAAAGTGAAATTGCCAATGCCAATAAATCTAGTGGCACTGCTATTGAAAGAGATTACAAAGAACATGCCGCTTTATATGACAATAATTATGGAAATTTGGATGCTACAAAAAACGCTGCGGGAAAATCCAAAGAAGACGGGCCCAAATATGATTCTGTCTCGGCCTCTGTTGCTGATAATCGTTCGAGTAATTCAAGAGAAACTTCGCCAGGGGATTCTAATTATGGTTCTGGAAATCTTGGGAGCACCACCATTAACCCTAATACCTTAATCACACCTGCTGGAACTGTCGCTACAGAAGCAAAAGAAATTATCAAGGCCGCAGAAGCACGCATTGAAAAAGTACAAAATGAAAAATCTGTTTTAAATAATAAAACAGATAATCAGAAGGATTCAGATTATTTAAATAAATTGAATGAGCAAATAAAGGCCCTTCAAGATATCATCGCAAAACAGCAGGAGGCACTAAATAAGAAAGCTGCGGCTTCGGTTCCTTCGCCAGGGGCCGGTGTAGCAAATGGTGGTAGCTCTCTTGCTGGGAGTACCCCGAGCGGTTCATTTCCTCCGGCGGCCTCAGTTCGAGCGGCAAATAATACTGGAACAGTTATTCCCGCTTCAACAGCAGCACAGGCCAATAGGAATACTAACGGGTACACAACCAATACTCTTCCTACAGGTGATAATTTTAATTTAGATCCAAAATTTTATATCAATCCTACGACAGCGGCCCCCAAATTACATCGTTATGCTACTTTTAAAGAAGTAAAAGGTAATGATATTTCTGAAGTGGTGGTTGATCTTTCTTCCCTCGATGTCCTGGTAATTTCTGAGTATCAATTTAGAGATGCCACCCCTGAGCAATTGGCCAATTGGTATGAAAAAACCGATGGCGGCCCTATTTATATAATGGATCATCTGGGAAGTTACAAGAGAGCGGTGGTTGATTTAAATAAAATTCCAGCTGATCTTAGAGAGCAAGGAAAAGTAAATGTTTCCAAATTTGGCAAAGACATTTATCGTTGTTTAGATGATTCAGGGAAGGATTTTGTGGAATGCAGTTCTCTAGATTCTAAAAAAGTAGAACGGCAGGAGTTGCAACAAAAAAGGCCAGTAACTGGTAAGGAAGAAAAAGTGGAAACTGGAAAATTATCAAGGGCAAAACATCGAGAATTAGTGCGGCTTTTGCAAAAACAAACTGCGGGCAGTATAATACCTTAGAGGATAGATTGTTTTCATGAATGTCGCTAAAAAAATGCTAGATAATGTGGGACAGAAGTACCAGCATATTTATGAAGATTTACAACACTCAATTGAAAAAAATTTATGGCAAAGTTCTCTTTTGCTTCGTCAAAAATTTTTAGGGGCAAAACTTGAATCTCATCAAGGTGCTCACCCCCTTACTTATTTAAAGTTTGGTTTAGAAGAAGGGCCGGTGCTGATTTTTTTGCATGGCTTTGCCGACGAAAAGCACAACTTCTTTTTATCTGGTAAATTTCTTTCTTCAAAATTTCAAATTATTGTTCCTGATATTCCCGGTTTTGGAGATTCAAAAAAATATTTAGATCGCACTTACATGCTGGATACTTACGCTCTTTGGATTGACGATTTGGTACAATCCCTAGGCATCAAAGAATTTCATTTGATGGGAAATTCTTTGGGCGGTGGTATTGCTATCAAATATACCCTTCTTTATCCGCAAAAAGTTCAATCACTCGTCATTGTAGATTCTGCAGGGGTTCACCCTGAAAAATCCCGTTCGCTCTACTGTGAATTCTTAGAGGGAAAAAATTTATTTTTGCTCAATCACCCTCAAGATTTTGAAGCTTTTTTAAAAAGAGTTTTTTATAAAAGACCTTATATTCCGAGTTTCCTTTTTAATTTCATTGCTAGGGATTTTCATAATAATCGCGATTGGTATGCTAAACTCACTCGGGATTTACTTCATGGCCCCCATGCTTTTTCAGAAAAAATTCCCAATTGGCAAGAGAGGATTGATTTAGGTCTAAACCCCCATCTTAAAAAAATCGATATTCCCACCTTTATTCTTTGGGGAAAGGAGGACAGTCTTTTTCCCACCGAAATTGCCCATATTTTAAAACGGGAAATTGCTCAATCAGAGCTCAAAATTTATAATGAAGTAGGGCACTCACCACAGGCGGAGATTCCCTGGAGGTTTGTGCAAGATTTGTTGCGCTTCTATCGCCCCCTTTTAAAAAGTAAAGTTTAAGCGAGTTGTCTTGTCGTTGTATCTGCCCCAAAGTAATCTTTTCTGTAGTCATAAAAAAGGGCAGAGATGGATCAGTTAACTTCATCAATTAATACACAAAGCACAGAATTTCTTGAAAATAAAAAACATCATTTAGAACTTCGAAATATTTTACTTGAAAAAATAAATCACATTAAAAAAGGTGGAGACGAAGGAAGTGTTCTACGGCATCAGAAAAGGAAAAAAATGTTGCCGAGAGAGCGAATTGAAAAAATTATTGATGTGGGCTCGCCCTTTATTGAGTTTTCTCCGCTTGCCGGACTTGAGGTTTATGACAGCGATGTTCCTGCTGCAGGAGTAGTTACAGGGATTGGGATGGTTCATGGCAACGCTTGTCTTTTTGTTGCCAATGATGCCACGGTAAAGGGGGGAACTTATTTTCCCCTTACCGTAAAAAAGCATTTGCGAGCGCAAGAAATTGCTTTGCAAAATAATTTACCGTGTATTTATTTGGTGGATTCTGGTGGTGCATTTCTGCCAAAGCAAGACGAAGTTTTTCCCGACAAAGAACACTTTGGAAGAATTTTTTATAATCAAGCTCAAATGTCTTCTCTGGGAATTGCTCAAATTGCGATTGTCTGTGGCAGTTGTACTGCTGGTGGTGCTTATGTTCCGGCGATGTCGGACGAATCAGTTATTGTTAAAAATAATGGCACTATTTTTTTAGGAGGCCCGCCACTTGTTAAAGCGGCCACTGGCGAGGAAGTTAGCGCCGAAGATCTAGGTGGTGCTAAAGTTCATACAGCACTTAGTGGAGTTGTTGATCACTATGCAGAAGATGAGGAAGAGGCCTTGCAAATTTGTCGCAATATTGTGGAAAATCTCAATCAGCAAAAACGCTTGAAAGAAAAAAATTGTCAAATGACTCCTAACCAAGATTCCATCGCTCCTAAATATTCTGCTGAGGAAATATTTGGCGTGCTTTCCCGAGATACTCGCACCCCTTTTGATGTGCGAGAAATTATTGCTCGTTTAGTTGATGACTCTGCCTTTCATGAATTCAAGGCCAATTTTGGAAATACTTTAGTTTGCGGTTTTGCTTTTATTCATGGATATCAAGTGGGGATTGTGGCAAACAACGGGATACTTTTTTCTGAATCAGCGCAAAAAGGGGCCCATTTTATTGAACTTTGTGGGCAGAGAAAAATTCCTTTGGTTTTTTTACAAAATATCACTGGTTTTATGGTGGGAAAAAAATACGAAAATGAAGGTATTGCTAAGCACGGAGCTAAAATGGTGACTGCAGTGTCTACCGTAAAAGTGCCAAAATTTACGATTGTTATCGGCGGATCTTTTGGTGCTGGAAATTATGGAATGTGCGGTCGCGCTTTTTCCCCGCGCTTTTTATTTATGTGGCCCAATTCTCGAATTTCTGTCATGGGTGGAGAGCAGGCAGCAAAGGTTCTCTCTACTGTTAAGCAAGATCAGCTTAAGGCCTCTGGTGAAAAATTAATGAGTGATAAAGAAGTTAAAGAATTTGAGGCCCCAACTTTAGCAAAATATGAAAAAGAAGGATCTCCTTATTATAGTTCGGCACGACTTTGGGATGACGGTATCATCGATCCTGCTAAAACTCGCGACTTACTGGGTTTACTCATTCCTGTTTCTCTCAATGCTCCAATTGAGGAATCTCAATTTGGTATTTTTAGGATGTAATGATGAAATTCTGTTTATTAGAAAAAAATGAAAACAATATTTTCCAATTGACCTTCAATCGGCCTGAAGTTCACAATGCTTTTAATGAAGAAATGATCGCTGAATTAATCGATTTATTTGGCCAATTAAAAGAAACTAATGAGTGTCGATGTTTGGTGGTCAAGGCCAATGGCCCTTCTTTTTGCGCAGGAGCTGATCTTAATTGGATGAAGAAAATGAAAGATTACGGCGAAGAAAAAAATATTCAAGATGCCAAGGCCCTCTGCCAACTTTTTTTACAGCTTAATTCTCTTCCTATGCCCACAGTGGGATTAATTCGGGGAAATGCCCTCGGTGGGGGAGTGGGAATAGTCTCTTGTCTTGATTTTGTCTTGTCTTCACCAGAAGTTGAATTTGGACTAACAGAAGTGCGCTTGGGATTAATTCCAGCGGTAATTTCTCCTTTTGTTATGAGTAAAATTGGAGAAACTCATGCTCGCGCCTATTTCTCTACTGGCCTGCGCTTTAATGCCAACGATGCTAAACAAATGGGACTGATTCATCAAATTAGCTCGGCAAATGAATTTGATCAAACTGCACAAAAAATTATTTCGCAAATTAGTCAAACTGCTCCACTGGCGAGTAAAATGGCCAAAGCATTGGCCTTCAAGATTTCTGAATTAAAACGTTCCGGCCAAGATGATTCTAGTATTCATGAGTACACCTATAAAACGATTGCTAAAGTGCGAACGGGAAAAGAAGCGCAAGAAGGCATGTCATCTCTTCTTGAAAAAAGAAAACCTAATTGGCCTTTATAAAAATAACGGATAAAAAAATGAAAAAGATAAAAAAAATATTAGTGGCAAACAGGGGAGAAATTGCCCTGCGCATTTTTAAAACTTGCAAAGAAATGGGAATTGCTACCGTGGCCCTTTATATTGAAGAAGAAAAAAAATCACTTTATGTTAAAAAGGCAGACGAAAAACGTTCTTTAGGTGAGGGAAATCTTCGCCAATCTTTCTTAAATAGCAAAAAAATTATTGAAATTGCCAAGGAAACGGGCGCCGATGCCATTCACCCAGGGTATGGCTTTCTCTCTGAAAATGCCGCTTTTTCAGAGGCAGTAGAAGGTGCAGGACTGATATTTATTGGGCCGACTAAAGATAGTATAAAAATGATGGGTGATAAAAAAGGCAGCAAAGAACATATGCTGAAATTAGGCATTCCCGTTATTCCAGGTTTTCATGGTGATGATCAAAATCCTGAGATGTTAAAAAAAGAGGCCAGCAAAATTGGCCTTCCTCTTTTGATTAAGGCCTCTGCAGGTGGGGGCGGTAAGGGTATGAGAATAGTCGAAAAGATGGAAGATTTTGATCTTGGACTGGAGGGCGCCAAAAGAGAGGCGATGAATTCTTTTGGCGATGATCGTATGCTTCTTGAGCGCTATCTCACTTCTCCACGCCATATTGAAGTGCAAATGATGAGTGATACCCATGGTAATCATTTTCACTTCTTTGAAAGAGAATGCTCCATTCAGCGTCGCCATCAAAAGATTGTAGAAGAAAGTCCTTCTCCTGCTTTAAATAGTGATCAAAGAAAAAAAATTACCGATACTGCAGTTAAGATAACTTCTGCCATGAATTACCGAGGAGCGGGGACGATTGAGTTTATTTATGATACTGATGGTTCTTTTTATTTTTTGGAGATGAATACTCGTTTGCAAGTTGAGCATCCTGTAACTGAAATGGTTACTGGATTTGATTTGGTGAAATTGCAAATTGAAGTTGCGGAAGGTGAGAAATTGCATTTTTCACAAAAAGATATTACCCAAAGAGGTCATGCTATTGAGGTGCGAGTTTGTGCTGAAGATCCTGAAAATGAATTTCTTCCATCCATTGGTAAATTAAAATATTTAGGTGACCCGACTTCTTCCCATGTGCGCTTCGAGAGTGCTTTATCAGAAGGAGATGATATCACTATTAATTTTGATCCCATGTTGGCAAAAGTTGTGGCCTTTGGAATAAATAGAATTGAGGCCACGGAGAGACTAATAAAAGCGTTAGAAACATGCGGGTTTTTGGGCCTTACTACAAATAGTGAATACTTACAGCAAATACTAAAAACTGAGGGATTTAAAAAAGGCGATACCTATACCCATTTTGTCAAAAGTCATAAGTCGGAGATTGACAGCAAGAAGATAAAAGCAACCAAAAATAATTTGGCGCTAATTTTAGGTTTATCGCAATTGTCGCTCAAAAAAAGTACTAGCAAAAAAGAACAAGCTTCTGCTGCTTCTCACTCCTGGAATAATTTAACTGGTTTTCGATTATATTAAAGGGATATGATGAAAGAAATTATTGTTGATAAAAATATTATTTCTGGAAATATTTTAAGTTCTCTCGATTTAATCTCTGTCGAGCATGACAAGGAAAATTTTCAATTCAAAATAAAATCATGTGATCATTTTGAAAGTTACAGGGAGTATGAATTAGAGGGAATAAAAGGGAAAGTGGTAGTAACTTCTACCAATGAAGGGCATGAGTATCTGATTGAAGGTCATCGTTTTGTCTCTAAGAATATCAAAAATGTAAAAAGTGCAAATTCACTTCATTCCGATGATCAAGTTCTCTCGCCGATGCCCGGTAAAATAATTAAAATAATGGTAAAACCTGGAGATAAGATCAAAAAAGGTGATGCTCTTTTAGTTTTAGAAGCGATGAAGATGGAGCACACATTAAAATCTCCCCGCGATGCCGAAGTGCTAAAAGTCAATGGCAAGGTTGGAGAGATGGTTCAAGGGGAAGTAGAGTTAGTCTTTTTGGATAAAACAAAGAAGTGAGTGGTGATGAATAAATTGTTAAGGCCAAAAAAGATTAAAATAGTGGAAGTTGGCCCAAGAGATGGCCTGCAAAATGAAAAGAAAATTATTAAGAGCACAGAAAAAGCAAAACTCATAAAAATGTTATTTAATGCCGGATGTGAAGAAGTTGAAGCGGGGAGCTTTGTTCGGGCCGACAAGATTCCACAAATGGCCGATGTCAATAATCTTATAGGCGAATTAAAAAAATTAAATATTGATTTATCGAAATGTACTTTTTTAGTTCCCAATTTACAGGGGCTCGAGAGAGCTTACAATTTAGGCATTACAAAAATTGCAGTTTTTACAGCAACTAGTGAAACCTTTAATAAAAAAAATATTAATGCATCAATTGATGAATCTTTAAAAAGAATTGAAGAACTTGCCAAAGTCGCTGTTACTTATAAAATTGAAATGAGAGGTTATATTTCGACTGTTTTTGGCTGTCCCTACGAGGGAATAAAAGAAGGGCAAAACTATTTAAAATTTCTCACTGATTTGGCCCGGCAACTATTTGCCATAAAAATTAACGAAATCTCTTTTGGAGATACCATTGGAGTTGCCCACCCCGATCAGGTGGAAGAGTTTAGCTCTCATTTATTAGAAAAATTTGGCAATAAAAAAATAGCACTTCATTTCCATGATACACGAGGCATGGCGATTACCAACATCTTAACAGCTCTTAATTTGGGAGTAGAAATTTTTGATTCTTCTCTTGGGGGGTTGGGGGGCTGTCCTTATGCGAAGGGCGCAACTGGAAATGTGGCAACTGAAGATTTGCTCAATCTTTTTAATAATCTTAAAGTGGAAAGTGGATTGGATTTAAAAAAATATGCAGAGGCCTCAAAATTTATTTTAAATGAATTGGAAAAAGAAACGACATCAAAATTCCTTTTAAATTATTTTAAGGCCTAGCGGTGAATAGAAACTTTAAATGTATTTTTATATTTCTTTTTTTTCTACTGACTTCTTGTACTTCTTTGCATTTTGAATCGAGTGGCACATTTGATCTTGATTTTATGAAAAGGGATGAGAAACATAAGGAAATTTCAGTCGAAGGGGAAAGAGAGTTTTTTTTCTGGGGTCTCTACCCCCGCTTCTATACTATTATGGTTGATAAAGAATTTTCTGATATTGGGGTGAATACCGGTGGCCGGCTACAAATTGAGGAGTATCAAACTGTCACCGGCCTATTTTTGACAATTGTAAGTTTAGGGCTATATCACCCTGTACATTACAGAATGACTGTTCAAGGACTAAGAGATGATGGGCGCAAAATTTAGTATACTCATCCTTCCTTTATTTATTATTTCCTGTTCTGGAAATGTGCTGGTCACTTCAAAAGGACTTAATGGGCATATTCCCTTATCACTAGAAAGAGAGATGCGTACTTTGAAATATCCACGTAACTCAGTGGTTGAAAATTTTGAGATAAAAAAGGAAATTTGGCTTCCTATTCCAGGAGTTACAAGACAGGTGAGAATAGCAGATGTTTTAAAAGAGGCCAAAATTGATCCCCAAAAAATACTTCATTTGAATTATTATATAGAGTCTGATTGGGGTGATACTATAAGAAATATTTTTCCTTTTATCGGCGCCAAAACAGTGGTCATTCGCGGATACTCAGAAGAATTTGAAACTCTTAATTTTAAAAAATAATTGGTACAACATTTAGCTTTGCCGATTATCCAATCATATGTAAAATTTGCCGAGGGATTTATTGTTTTAAAAAAATGATTGTCAATTATGGGAATTTTTTTTAATGATGGATTCGAACAAATTCAAAAGGGGATTTAAAATGAAAAAAATTTTAGCAATTTGTATTTTGGCCCACGCATTTTGTGCAGGTGCATTTGCCGATGAGGTAGAAGCTCAGGCCCTTTATTCTAAAAGAGGCGAAAATAAAGACAACGCTAAATTGGCGGCCGACCAATATTCTAGTCTTGCTCAAACAGAAGTCTCAGGCCTAAAAAAGGCCCAACTTCTGTCTAAAGAAGCTGAGGCAATATATTTCTACGGATCAAGAGTCACTGACAACGAAGTTAAAAAAAGTGCCCATGATCGTGGACAAAAAACAGCAATGGTTGCAGTCGGAATTTTGGCCGCTGCTCCTGGAGTTGCTAAAGAACCAGGATTTAAGACTGATCTTGCGACGGCCTATTACTGGTATGGGGCAAATCTTGGAAAATGGGGTGAGGCAAATGGGGTTCTTGCTTCTCTTGGAAGATGGCCAGAACTTAAACAAAATATGCAAAATATTTTGAGACTAGATGAAACAGTTGAAGATTTTGGTGTTTATAGAATTTTAGGCCGTGGTTATATGAAAGTTCCTTTTGAATCATCCACAGAAGGGCTTAATTTTTTGAAGAAAGCCTATGATAATACTCTTACGAATATTGCTGGCATGACTCTTTCTAGAAATACTACAACGATAGTTTTTTATTTAGACCTTCTTAAGAAAAAAGAAGAAGTTGAAACTTTCTGCCAAGTTTTTAAAAATATGGTAAAAGTTACTAAATTATCAGACTCTGATTTACTTTCTTATAATTCTATTAGATTTCCAGAAAGCAAAATTGATTCTGCTGAGTTTTTGGCAAATAGAGACGTTCAGCAATACGCTAAAAATGAATGTAACTAGAAATTTAAAATAGTAGTGTCATAAGGAAGAGTTCTCGAGTGTGTGTCTAGGTCTCTTCTTAATGTAGTGTCGATTTAAAAAGGGAGAGAAATCTCCCTTTTTATTATTAGGAGTACAAAATGAAGAAAATGATACTGTTGCTTGCTCTAATTTTGTCACCAATGATGATTTGGGCGGCCGATATTAAAGCACCATTTACCCTGCCCTCTGCTCGAGTATTGCCTAAAGGTGTTAGAAATTTAAGTTTTAAAACGGTGCTCGCTGAGGCCTCTGAAAAATATAATAATTCTAGTTCGCAAGTTTCTGTGGCCGATCCTTTTTTTAAAAATATTACTTACAAAGATATGATTATGGGGAAAAGAGACCCTGTCGATAAGGCGGGTATTATATCGGTTATGGATACTGTTGGGGCAAATCAAGATGACAAATTTGCTCAGACCATTGGCCAGGTCAATATCAAGGCCACTGCCTATGTTCCGGTACTGGCTTGGGGAATTTCTAAAAAAGCAACCCTTGCTGTGGCGGTGCCAGTTGTTCAGTATAGTACGAATGTAGATACTGGAGTGGTTTATACCGATCCTACTCAATACAATAAATTTTTAGAAGAGTTAGAAAAAAGAGGAGCAGGGCTAAAATCCTCTGAATTTATGAATAAGATGAATGCTCCAATTGTCAGTAAACTTCAAGAGTACAATTATGAACCACTAAGCAATGAACAGGGGTCGGCGCTTGGAGACATTAAGGTTGTTGCTAAACAGAAAGTTTTTGAAAATGATTTAAATCTCTTGGCGATTCAAACAGAGCTAACTTTGCCGACAGGTAGAAAGGGCAGTATAAATAAAGTTATCAATGTAACAGGTGGTGATGGGCAAACTGATTTAGGTGCGGGTTTTATACATGACCTTAGCATTAATGAACATCTTACATTGTCATCACAGGCCATTTACACAATACAATTTGCAGATAAAGAAGCGATGAGAATTCCAGAGAGGCAAGACAGTAAATTAACTCCTGATATCGACAACAATACAGATAGAGATCTTGGTGATTCAGTCATTGCTCAAACGGGTTTAAAATTGAATTATTCAGGTTTTAATTTGGGAACGGGATATTCTCTTCAATACAAAGACCAAGATGCTTACGAAGGGACAGTCTATGAGAGTGAACATTATTCTTGGCTTTCTCAAGATACCAGACAGCGGATGCAAGGAGTGCAATTTGTCGCCGGTTACGACACAATTGAAGCTTATAAAAAAGGGCAGTTTAAGGCCCCTCTTTCAATTCTTTTTAACTACACTGTTGTTGTCGAAGGAAAGAATGTTGTTAAGGATCCTGTTGCCAGCGTGGATTTTAATTTATTTTTTTAGAGGTTTATTTATGAGTAATAAAATATTTTTAATATCTCTGTTTTCTCTTCTTGCTTGTGGCAGGGTTGCTGAACGAATAAAAGTTGAAAGCGTTTATCCTCCCATCTCAAGTATTAATACAGTTCTTGCTAAAGAATTAAAAAATAAAGCTGACATGAGATCATCGAGTATTGTTCTTTATCCCAATCCTTCAGAATTGCAAGGTATGAGTTTTGATCCGGTTGGCCCTTCTGAATTACTTGAAGAGTCAGGTTGGATTCAAGTTATTTCAAAATTAAGTTATGGAAATCGATTGCCTCGGGGTTTTTCTTCAGGATTAGATAATAAGGAAAAGGTTTTAAATGCCGTAAGAATTATACTTTCAGTTAGCGACGCTAGAGATCTTTTTTTCAAACAAGCGGGGCAATTTCAGAAAGATTTAGATAGAAAACAAAAAGAAATTGATCAAATGCAAGGTGAGATGACTAGTAAATATATTTGTTATTATCCTGTTGATAATGAATCGGGACATACTTGTGAGATCGCCTCTCATCCAGGGGACACGGCACCTATAAAAGAAATTGCAGAAAACTGTAATGCTCTTAGTGAGTGGGTATTTAAATTTACAGGAGATGATTTAGAGCGATTTAAAAGTGAAGTACAAAGTTGTGTAAAATTCACAAAAGATTATAAAAAAATGCGTGCCGATGTGAAAAAAAATAAAATTGCTCCGCTTAATGAATTACGCAAGTTGGCCAAAGGCATTGTCACTGATATGTTAAAACAAATGGAGCTTTTCAATAAACAACGTTATCTTCTAACGGCTGCGACTAACGAAGATCCGGCAAATGACGATACTAAGTCCCAATTAATTTTTAATGAAGATGGCAATGAGATAAAACTTTTTCAAATTTATCTCGATTCTGGATCTGATTTTAAAATGTATTCATTGGAAAATGGTGGCATTCAAAAACTTAAGTGGTTTAAAAATTCTGATGGGATTCAAGTTTTATCGTTTAGCTTAGTAGATGAGAAATTTTCATTTGATGCGGAGTTGGCGGCAAGTACAAGGGATATTTTCGATCTTAGATTTGTTGGAGATATTGTTTATAAAGAAGGCAATATTACCCGAAGAGGGGTCATGAAAATGGAATTTGATTTTTAGGGCCATGGGAAGTTTATACATCCTGTTCCAGTAAATCCAAAAAAAAGTTTTTCTTATAGGCCTCTATCTGATCGGGCGCAAGATGGCCAAAGCTATTGCGATCTTGTTCAATAAAGAGCATTTCGCCTCTGGCCTCCATTAGAAAACGGGAGGGGTGTCTTGGAATGTCTTTTCCGTAAATTTTTCTTTTTTTACAATAGGTCATAATGAGCTGATCTTTTGCTCGAGTGATTCCGACGTAGGCCAAGCGGCGCTCTTCATCTAGATCATTCCCTTCTTTGACGGCCCTCTTGTGGGGAAGTAATTCTTCCTCCATGCCGACCAGGTAAACAATTTCAAATTCAAGCCCTTTGGCAGAATGAAGAGTCATGAGAGAAACACGGTTTTGCCTTATATCCTTATCTTCATTTTCATTTTGAGTGTCTTGATTATCTTGCAAAATTAATTTTTCAACAAATGATGCTAGAGTAGCATGTTCTTTTCTGATATCGCTAAAGCGTTTTGCTGACTCCATAAAAAACATTATATCTTGTTGTCTTCTCTCTGCTTGTTTAGGATTTTTATGGTGTTCTTCTTTTATAAAATCTAAATATTTAATTTCTTCAATCAAATGAGATAGTGCTTCGGGAAGTATTTTATCTTGAAAAATTTTTTGAAAGCGAAGTATAAGAGTTACAAAATCAGTAATCGGAATTTGCCGGCCTTCTGCCAGGTGGGGATTATTTTTTAAACTGTAAAAAAGAGAATTGTTATTTTCTCTCGAATACTGGGCATATTTTTCAAGGGTTGCTGTGCCGATACCTCTATGGGGAACATTGAGAATACGACGAAGCGAAATTTCATCAGAGGGGTTATGTATGACCGCTAGATAGGCCATTAAGTCTTTTATTTCTTTTTTTTCATAAAACTTTTGGCCACCATAAAGGAGATAAGGCACGTCACACATTTTGAGTTGTTCTTCAAAGAGAGGCGCCTGAGTATTTGAACGATAAAGAACTGCGATATCTCCCAAATGCCCGCCTTCGCTTTGATATCTTACAATTTCACTTATTACTTCGCTGGCCTCATGATCACTATCTCCAGTAGACCATAGATAAGGAATAATTTCGGATTCCTTATTTGACCAAAGGGTTTTATCGCGTCTAGATTTACTTTTTTTGATGACATTATTGGCGAGTTTTAAAATAGGATTAGTGGAGCGGTAATTTTCTTCTAGTTTGATGATTTGAGCATTTTTGAAATGTTTTTCAAATTGCAAGATATTAGTAATATCAGCGCCTCTAAAAGCATAGATCGATTGATCATCGTCGCCGACAACACATAAGTTAGAATGTGTTAAAGTGAGTGCCAGCACTAAATGAAATTGCAGAGCATTGGTATCTTGATATTCGTCGATCATAATATACTTAAAAATTTTAGAATAGCTGGCAGCAATTTCTGGATGATTTTTAAAAAGTTTAACTGTCAAAAGCAAAATATCATCAAAGTCTATGGCGTTAAAAAATTTTAATTTGTCTTGATAAAATCGGTAACAGTATTCAACCGCTATATCTTCAGCATCATCAGGATGAAAATAAGAAGAGGAAGCAAAGTCTTCCGGGGTCATGCCATTATTTTTTAGCCGTGAAATTTTTGATGCAATAATTGTTTTATCAAAATTTTTTTCAGCGTTATAATTTTTTAAGGCATCTCGAATAATCGCCATCTGATCGCTTTGATCGTAAATGGTAAATTGTGAAGAGTAGCCTAAGTGAGTAATTTCTTTTTTTAAAATATGAAGTCCTAAAGAGTGGAAGGTGCAAAGAGTGATGCCTTGAGATTTTTTTTTGAGAAGAGTTTTTACTCTTTCTCGCATTTCACTGGCCGCTTTATTGGTGAAGCTAATCCCCAAAATATTTTTAGGTGAAATTTTGAGGTTGTCTACCATGTGGGCAATTCGATAGGTGATGGTGCGAGTTTTGCCAGAGCCTGCACCGGCCAAAATAAGAAGAGGGCCATCAATTATTTCACAGGCCAGACGTTGGGGCGGGTTAAGTCCACTGAGAGAAATCATATTGAGAGTATATATACTGATCCCAGTTGAGTTTTCAAGTGAAGAGTGATTTTAATAAAGGAAGGAATTATACTCCTCACGTCTGAGTTTTCCCGTTTGGAAAACTCAGACGTGAGGAGTATAATAAAAATTGAAAATTTTGTTTATTAAAATCGGAGATTCCTGTGGCAAAAAAAATAAAAGCAAAAAAAAATGGGCAAAAAAAAAGTCCTCTTAAAAAAACTTCGAGCTCTCAATTTGATTCTCTTTTGCAGTTGATTCGTATGACTTCAACAATTATTCCCGACGATGTTCAGCGAGTGATCTTAAAGGCCCTGGAAGCTGAAGAAAAAAATACCACCGCTGCTTACGCTATGGATATTATCAAGGCAAACATGGAATTGGCGCAAAAAAAATCTCAGCCATTATGCCAAGACACCGGCACTGTTTTATTTTATATAAATCATCCGAAAAATTTTGATCAAATGGCGTTTACCAAAAATGTTGAAAAGGCCATTGTTGCTGCTACTAAAAAAGGTTACTTAAGGCAAAATTCTGTGAGTTCACTGACTGGCGAAAATTCAGGAGTAAATTTAGGGCCTGGACATCCTTCGATTCATTACCACCAACATAAGAAGGAGATGGTGGAAGTTCGTTTAATGCTTAAGGGGGGTGGTTGCGAAAATGTGTCTGCTCAGTACTCTCTCCCCGATGTGACATTAGAGGCGGGAAGAGATTTAAAAGGGGTTCGAAAAGTTATCTTTGATGCTATTCTTAAAGCGCAAGGAAAAGGTTGTGGCCCTGGAGTTTTAGGAGTGTGTATAGGAGGGGATCGTGCTCATTCTCACGCTCATGCCAAAGAACAACTTCTTCGATTCCTTGATGATAAATCCCCTCTCTCTGACTTAGCGAAGCTAGAAGAGGAAGTGGTCATGACTGCTAATAAATTGGGAATCGGGCCTATGGGCTTTGGGGGAAAAACAACGTTGCTTGGTTGTAAAATAGATCATCTTAATCGTTTGCCTGCTTCATTTTTTGTTTCTATTTCCTATATGTGCTGGGCCTTTAGACGGCAGGGAATTGTACTTGGGAAAAAAGATGAAATAAAAAAATGGCTTTATTAAAAGGAATCAAAAATGAAAAGAATAAATTACCCCTTTACTCAAGAAGCAATTAGAGAATTAAAAGTAGGTGATAATGTACTAATCACTGGGAAGTTATTTACCGGGCGAGATGCTGTTCATAAATATTTACATGAAGGAAATAAATCTCCAGTTAATTTAAAAAATCAAATTATCTACCACTGCGGGCCTGTTACCTTGAAAGATAAATTGGGAAAATGGCGTGTCACAGCTGCTGGGCCAACGACTTCTATTCGTGAAGAGCCTTATCAATGGGAAGTTATTCGCGATCACGGTATTGTAGGGGTTATCGGCAAAGGTGGAATGGGCAAAAAAACGCTTGATGCTTGTAAAGAATATGGCTGTGTTTATTTTCATGCGGTAGGTGGAGCGGCACAAGTTCTGGCGGAAAAAATTAAATCAGTGGATGGACTTTTCTTAGAAAATTTAGGTTTACCTGAGGCCATTTGGGAACTGACAGTGGAGGATTTTCCAGTTGTGGTGACTATGGATTCTCATGGTAGATCATTACATGACGAAGTTTTCAAAGTAAGCGAAGAAGCTCTTAAGAAACTTTTGTAATAGGAAATTTATGACAAAGAAAAGATACTTGGTCACTTCGGCCTTGCCTTATGCCAATGGCCCGCTTCACTATGGCCACCTGGCGGGTGTTTATATTCCTTCTGATATTTATGTCCGGCATCTAAAGTTAAAAAAAGAGAAGGTGATTCATATCAGCGGATCAGATGAGCACGGTGTGGCGATTATGTTAAATGCTAAAAAGGCCAATCGGCCTTATAAAGAATATGTCGATTCTTGGCATCAGGAACATAAAAAAATATTTGCCCTTCATCAGATTGAATTTGATTTTTTTGGGCAGACTTCTGCCGACTATCACGCCAAAGAGACTATCAAATGGTTTCACTCATTAAATAGTAAAGGACTAATCGGCACAAAAATAGAAAAACAACTCTACCATGAATTTTGCAAAAATTATCTTCCCGATCGTTTTGTCGAAGGGACTTGTTATGAATGTGGTTATGCAAATGCTAGAGGTGATGAATGTCCAAACTGTGGCGCCCTAATTGATTCTATCAGGCTGAAAAATCCCGTTTGTAAAATTTGTGGAGGAAAAGATAATATAAAGATTGTCGATTCTACTCAATACTTTATTTTACTTTCAAAATTTCATACTGAATATCGCAAATGGCTTGATACTAAAAAAGATAATTGGCGAAAAACTGTTGGCCCTTATGTTGATTCTTTGACCGCAGAGGGATTACACGATCGTGCCATTACTCGTGACATCGATTGGGGCATTGATGTTCCCCTGGCCGATACCAAGGGAAAAAAACTTTATGTTTGGTTTGATGCTCCGATTGGTTATGTTTCAAACACCAAAGAATATTTAAAAAGTATTAATTCAAAAGAAGACTATAAAAAAGACTGGTGGCAAAATCTTGAAACTGAAATTGTTAATTTTTTAGGTAAAGATAATATTATTTTCCATGCCATTATTTTTCCAGTGATGAGCATGGCCAGCGGTGAGGCCCATGCAGTTGATGACATTCCGGCGAATCAGTATCTCAACTTGGTGGGAAAACAGTTTTCTAAATCACAAGGGCATTATGTCGATGCGAATGAGGCCATTAAAGAATTTGGGCCGGATGCTATTCGCTATTATCTTATTTCAATTATGCCGGAAAATGCCGATTCTAGTTTTACCTGGGAAGATTTTGCAGCAAAGGTCAATGGGGAATTGGCCAATAATATCGGCAATCTTTTTTCTAGGTGCTTAAAGTTTTTTATCAAACAATGGCCTGATGGTTTAGAAGAAAATTTTTTTCAAACATTTTTGAAAGGAGATTTAGCGCTGGGTTTTACAAAATCTTTTGGCGATATGAAAAATGCCTTGGATAGCAAAAATTTTAGAAGGGCACTTGAAGAAATCATGAAATTTGGCCTTCAGGTCAATCATACTTTTACCTTAAAAGCACCTTGGTCTAGCATTAAAACGGACAAAGACCAGGCGGCAAATACCATTGCCTCGACCTCCGTTGCTATTTTATTATTGGGGATTATGTTTAGACCTTTTTTGCCGGGACTTTCTGAAAAGATGCTAGCGCCTTATAAGCATCTTTTGAGCGATGAAGAGGTGAAAGATTTCTATAGCGATAAAGATATTGAAGCAGCGATTTCAAAACTTATAAAAAAAGTATTTTCAGGAACATTTAGGCCAGGAGTTCTTCCTGACATGTTAGTTCCAAAAATTGATGATAAAAGAATTGCCGAATTGTCACAACAATTGGCCGGGAAATGATTTTATTATGGCCAAACTAATTATTTTTTTCATTTTTTTTATATCATGCTCTTTTTTACGGACACCCGAAACTGAAATGAAAAAAAGTATAGTTAGAAAGATTTCATTTTGGCATCAATTTGCATCTTTGCCTTTAGAGAAGAAACTGCTTCCGGCAATGCCTGAACTTATCGACTACATCACTATGGATAATGAAAAAGAAGGATTTCCCGCGCGCCCGGTAGCGGTTTCTCCTGATCGCCAATTTATGGCCGATTTTGTAGAGGCGATAAATGAATTACCGGACACCGTAAGATTAAAAATGAAAAGTAAAGTGCTGGCCATCTTATTTGTCGAAAAATTAGGTGGCAGTGGTTATACAGATGTCGTTCTTGATGAGAAGGGACAAGAGGTTTCTTCTTTTATTGTTTTTGATTATGGTATTTTAAAAAATGTGACGGCAAATTCTTGGGCCAGTTGGAAAGAAAATAGCGCTTTTAGTATGGAAAATAATTTTGCAAGATTAAAAATTGCTGAAAAAAAAGATGATAACCGCAAAAATGCTTTAAAGTTTATTTTATTACATGAATTAGGCCATGCTTTTTCTGTCGGCGAAAAAATACACCCGTCATGGATTAATTCGCCCAAAAAGGATGATGCTCCTTATTCCTTTTTTGATTTGAGTTGGTTTTTTAACCAAAATAAAAAAGAATATCAGCTTAAAAATGCCGAGCTATTGCCTCTTCTTCATAAAATAAAATTTTATACCCACTCCCTCAATGATAATTTAAAAGATCGTATCGAACTTTATGAAAAACTAAGTAAAAGCGATTTTCCAAGTCTCTATGGGGCCAGTGGTTATGCCGATGATTTTGCCGAAGCATTTGCTATCTATGTTTTTAATAAAATACTTAAGATGCCCTATGAAGTTACCTTGATTTCTGAGGGGCGAACTGCAAAAGTATTTAAATCTTGTTTTGAAGATAAAAGATGCCCATTAAAGGAAAAATTTATTCAGGAATATTTGAGATGAGTGAAGTTATCTGGATGCCAAATGAAAAAAGAACAAATGCTGCACAAATTGTCGCTTTTCAAAAAATAGTTGAAAAAAAATATAAGTTAAAATTTAATAATTATGAAGAGTTTCATAGGTGGACGGTTGAAAGGGAAGATTTTTGGGCCGAGCTTTTTGAATATTTTTCTCTTTCTTACTCTGGTGAACTCAGTCCCATTTGTCCTGATATTACTTTTGATAAATATACTTGGTTTCCTAATGTTAAAATAAATTTTGCGGAAAATTTATTAAATTCAAAGTCACTTTTTGAAGGAGATAAATTTGCTTTTATTTTTGCTCATGAAAATACCACTCAAAACAAAATAAGTTATGATCAGCTAAAGGGAGAAGTTGCCTCGATGTCTCATCATCTTAGAAAATACTTAAATCAAGGTGATGTTCTTGGGGCCTTTATGCCCAATATTTTAGAAACGGCAGTGGCCATGTTAGCTACTTCGGCACTCGGGGGTGTGTTTACTTCGAGTTCTTGTGATTTTGGAGTAGAGGGAGTTGTCGATCGTTTTGGTGAATCAAAACCACAAGTGCTAATTGCAGCTACTGGTTATGAATATAACGGCAAATATTTTGACCAGATTCCCAAATTGATAGAAATCGAAAAAAAACTCCCGCAATTAAAGCAGATCATTTTGATTGATTTTTTAGGAAAAAGTCAGTCCCAAGATATTTCAAAAATTCCCAAAAGTATCATGTATGGAAGTTGGGAAAGAATTTCTAAAATTGATTTTGTTCAGGTTCCTTTTTCATCTCCTCTTTATATTATGTATTCTTCGGGAACAACAGGAAAACCTAAATGTATTGTTCATTCTGTTGGGGGAACTCTTCTTCAGCACATTAAAGAACTGGGCCTTCACTGCGATCTTAATAAATCAAAAACCATTCTGTTTTTTACAACCTGTGGTTGGATGATGTGGAATTGGCTTATGTCCTCGCTTTTTTTTAAATCGACGATTGTACTCTACGAGGGCTCCCCAACATTTCCCGATTTTGCCGCTTATATGAATCTCATCGATAAATATAAAATAAATATTTTTGGAACTGGCCCAAAATATCTAAAGGCGCTACAAGATTCTTCTTTTAGGAGTCATTCACATTACCCAACGCTGGAAACGCTTATTTCCACAGGGGCACCTCTGTTACCTGAACAATATGATTACGTTTACAAAAATATAAAAAAAGATATTTTATTAGGGAGCATTTCCGGAGGAACAGATATTATTGGTTGTTTTATGTTATGTAATCCCACTTTGCCAGTTATTCGAGGTGAAATTCAGTGTCTTGGTCTAGGAATGGCGGTAAAGAGTTTTAATCAAAAGGGTATGCCGGTAATTGAAGAAGAGGGGGAATTAGTTTGTACCAAAAGTTTTCCCAGTCGACCTATTTATTTTTTAAATGATCCAAAGAATGAAAAAATTAAGCATGCTTATTTTAATGTATATGAAAAAACTTGGTATCATGGTGATTTTGTCAAAATAAAAAAAAGTGGAGGAGTCGAAGTATTAGGCAGGTCTGATGCCACTCTTAATCCAGGGGGAGTGCGTATTGGAACGGCAGAAATTTATCAACAAACAGAAAAATTTTCTTATATTGTCGATTCACTTTGTGTTGGCCATGATTTTTTGGGGGATGTGCAGGTGATTCTTTTTGTTAAAATGAAGTCCGGTGAAATTTTAACAGAAAGTAGAATCTTGGAAATAAAAAATGAAATTCGAAAAAACACCTCTCCGCGCCATGTTCCCCATTCTTTTTTTGCAGTAAATGACATCCCCTACACTAGGAGTGGAAAAAAAATGGAATTAATTGTCGCCAGAATTATCAATAAAAAAGAAATTAAAGGGGCCGAGTCAATGGCAAATAGTGAATGTTTGGAAGAATATAAAAAGTTGGCCCAGGACGGCCTAAAAAAATTATGATAGCAAACGTGACGGGTGTTAAAAAAATATGTCAAAAAAAATAGTGAGAAAGGCGAGTAAAAAAAAATCCCCCAAACCCTCTAAGAAAAGTGCTTCTAAAGCGCTCATCCCTCAAATTATTGGCCAAAAAGATAAAGAAGTGGAAGACGATGAGAGGGATGATTTTGATATTGAGGAAGTATCAGGCGAGGAGATCACTCCAGATTTTCATTATCCAGTAGAAAGTCATAAGGATGAGGACTGGTTGCCGGTAAATAAGGCCTCAAATGCGCTTTCTGATTCTACTGATCCGCTTACCCGTTATGTCAGGGAAATTAATCGCTATGAACTATTGACCATTGATGAAGAGAGAGCACTGACAAAGGCATTAAGCGAAACTGGAGATATTGAAGTTGCTAAAAAATTAGTCCTCGCTAATTTGCGTCTGGTGGTCAAAATTGCTCTTGAGTATCGCCGGGCCTATGCCAACGTGATGGATCTTATACAAGAAGGTAATATCGGGCTTATGAAGGCGGTTTCTAAATACGATTCTACAAAAGGTGCAAAGCTTTCCTATTATGCCAGCTGGTGGATCAGGTCTTATATTTTAAAATTTATTTTAGATAATTTTCGTTTGGTAAAGTTGGGAACGACAAACGATCAAAAGAAACTTTTCTTTAATCTGCTTAAAGAAAAAAATCGTTTAGTGTCTCTGGGAATTGACCCTGACAATAAAACACTTTCCGAAAATCTAGGAGTCTCTGAAAAATCTGTGGCCTTGATGGATCAAAGATTGGGCCCTGGTTCTGGGGATTTAAGTCTCGATACCCCACTTCGAAACGAAGAAGGTGAGTCGGGCAGTACAATTATAGACACCTTCGCTGATTCCGGGGCCGGGCCTGATGAAAAATTGGCCCATGATCAGGAAGTTAAAATGTTAAGTGACCATCTTGGGGGTTTTTTGACGACATTAAAAGATCGAGATCAAGAAATATTTAAGAACCGATTGCTCTCCGAAGCTCCTATGTCTCTTCAGGCCATCGCTGATCAGTATGGCGTGTCAAGAGAGAGAATAAGACAAATTGAAGAACGTCTTATTCATAGTTTAAAAGTTTACATGTCCAAAATAATTCGTTAGATTGCCAAAAATTTCGCCTTCTTCTCGGTTTTGATGGGACTTCATTTCTGGGTTTTTGGTATGTTTAAGGAGAATTTATGAGTTTGCTTTCAAAAGAAAAAAAAGCTGAATTGACTAAGAAATTTGGCAAAACAGCAACTGATACTGGCAATCCCGCTGTGCAAGTCGCATTTCTCACGGAGAGAATTAGTGAGTTGGCCCCTCATTTTAAAGTTCATGAGCATGATTATCATTCTAATCGTGGTCTGATGAAAATGATCGGACAACGGCGATCTCTTCTCAAGTTTCTTCAACGAAAAAATGAGGTTGAGTATCAAAAAGTTATTAAAGAATTAGGTTTGAGAAAATAAATAAAAAAAGGGAGGGAAAACCTCCCTTTTTTTTTGATCTTAGTGTAAGGTATCTGCAATAATTGTTAAAAAGTGAGATGAGACGGCCAGAAGAAAGAGAAAGCTGGCCCAAAAAGAAAGTTCATTTAAAGCCTCAAACGTTCTGCTTTTTAGATCCTTTCAACATTTTTGGCCAAGTCCCATAAACATCACTTCAAAATTTAGGAGAAAAAATGCTTAACAACAAAAAAGAATTTAAAATCAATTACGGTGGAAAAGATGTAGTCGTTGAAACCGGAAGATTAGCAAAACAAGCAGACGGTGCAGTGCTTGTGAGTTGTAATGGAACACAAGTTTTAGTCACCGTTTGTTCTAGTCGCGATATGAAAGACGGCCAAGACTTTTTTCCTCTTACCGTTGATTATTACGAAAAATTTTATTCCGCTGGAAAATTTTTGGGCGGGTTTATGAAAAGGGAAACTAAACCTACAACTCAAGAAACATTAACCGCAAGACTTATTGATCGTCCTCTTAGACCTTGTTTTCCCGAAGGTTATATGTACGAGACACAAGTGGTGGCCACTGTCCTTTCATATAATGAGACAGGGGATCCTGAAGTTCTGGCAGCGCTTGGTGCTTCTGCTGCTGTAGCGATCAGTGATATTCCTTTTGCTTCCACTCTTGGAAATTGTAAAGTTGCAAGGATTGACGGCAAGTTTGTACTTAATCCTTCCCATTCAGAGTGGGCCAATTCTGATATGGAAATAGCTGTTGCCGGAAGTGAAGAGGCCATTTTAATGGTAGAAGGAGAGAGCAAAGAAGCTCCGGAAGCAGAAGTGCTTGAGGCCATTATGTGGGGCCATGAGCAGATTAAATCTTACTGTAAATTAGTCAATCAAATGCAAAAGGAAGTGGGTAAGAAAAAAAGAGTTTTCACTCCGGCCCATCCCAATGAAGTTTTAATGCAAAAAATTGAAAAGGCCTTTACTAGCGATGCACGAAATGTGCTTAATATTTTGGATAAATCTGATCGATCTCTAGCTACACGTGATCTTATTGCCAAGGTAAAAACTGAACTTGCTAAAAACTTTACAGAATTTAATCTGCCTGCTGATGAACAATTTGGCAAAAAAGCTTTTCAGTGTGTAGACGCTCTTCTTTATAAAATGATGAGGAATGATATTCTTGAACATAGTAAAAGAATTGGCGGAAGAAAATTAGATGAAGTTCGAAAAATTGAAACAGAGACGAATATTTTAAATGCCCCTCATGGGTCAGCGCTTTTTACAAGAGGTGAAACTCAAGTTCTTTCTACTGTAACTTTGGGTGGATCAAAAGGCGATCAGATGAGCGATCGCATTTCGGGGCTTTTTTATAATAAGTTTTACTTGCATTATAATTTTCCGGGATTTTCAGTTGGTGAGGCCAAAGGAAAATACAACGTTGGTAGACGTGAATTAGGACATGGCAATTTAGCGGAACGTGCTCTTAAGGCGGTCATGCCTTCTCAAGAAGATTTTTCTTATACCGTGAGAGTTTCTTGTGAAGTTTTAGAATCAAATGGCTCTTCTTCTATGGGTTCAGTTTGTGCAGGTTCTATGGCCTTAATGGATGCCGGTGTTCCACTGAATTCTCCAGTTGCTGGTATTGCCATGGGGCTTATTAGTGATGGTGGAAAATTTAAAATTCTTTCTGATATTTTGGGTGATGAAGATCATTTGGGAGATATGGATTTTAAAGTTGCTGGGACGACAAAGGGAATTACCGCCATTCAAATGGATATTAAAATTGTAGGGATCACTCGTGAAATTATTAAAGATGCTCTGACTCAAGCACAGAAAGGACGGCTTCATATATTGGGAGAAATGAGCAAGACAATTACAAATCAAAGAAATGAATTTAAAGAAGGTGTTCCTCGCATCGAAATGATGAAGATTGCTCAAGACAAAATTGGCGCTTTAATTGGCCCTGGTGGAAAAAATATTAAGGCCATTCAAGAAAATTTCGCAGTTACTATTGAAGTAGAAGAAGATGGCACCCTTCGAGTTCTAGGTGTTGATCCTTTGAAACTTAAAGAATGTGTCAATCTTATTAATCTGCAAATCAATGGCCCAGAAATTAACAGCGAGTATGATGGTATTGTTGTCTCGATTAAAGAGTATGG
>JAHEZZ010000020.1 GCA_023250815.1 Bdellovibrionales bacterium | reverse complement strand
ATGATACAGAATATCTTATCATTACCCATGCCCATGAGGACCACATTGGAGGTGTTTCCCATATTATAAAAAAATACCCTAATATTAAAATTTATGCTTCTGAATTTACATCAATTTTTTTAAAGAAAAAAATTGATAAAATAAAGATTGAAAAAAATATTATCATTTTTAGATACAACGACATTCTTGAGATTGGAGATTTAAAAATTCAACAAATCCATTTCAATCATTCAATTCCAGAGACCAGGGGCCTGTTCATTTCCAACAAAGATATTTGCCTGCTCTATATTTCTGATTTTAAAATAGACTTCGCCCCAGAATTCGAAGAAAAAACAGACTTGAGTAAATTAAAATTAATCAGTAAAGATTTTAAAAAGCGTTTCTTGTTGGCCGATAGTACCAACGTCCTCTCAAAAAATGAAAAAACCCCAGGTGAAAATACTCTTCTTCCCGTAATTCAAAATATTATAAAGGAGCACGAGGGAAGAGTCTTTATAACTTTTTTTGCCTCAAACATATTCCGACTGAAATATATTTTAAAAATATCAAGTAATCTAAATAAAAAAGTGTACCTCCATGGCCGCTCAATGCTTTCGGCTTTTCATATTGCAATAGAAAGTGGAATTTTGGGCGATGAAAAATCATGTGTTATAAACCCAGAAGGGGAGGATGACTTCACTTTTGACGATAAAAAAATAGTTATTCTTCTTGCTGGTTGCCAAGCAGATTTAAAAAGTTCATTTAGAAGAGTGGCCCAGGGGGAAGACAAAATTTTTATTCCCCAAAATAGTGATTTATTTATTATGAGTTCTAAATCTATCCCGGGAAACGAAAAAAAAATTACTAATGCTCTTAATAGTATTTCTGAAACTGGGGCAAAAATAATTATGTCAGAAGTTGAACATGTACACGTCTCAGGGCACCCAGGAAAAGAAGATTTAAAAATTCTGATCGATGAATTTGCCCCTACAGATTATCTTCCGATCCATGGTGAATCTGTTTTATTAGATTTTAATGCTAAGTTTGTTAAGTCACTTTCCAGAAATATTCATACACACAAAATAAAAAACTACGACACTCTAATAATTTCAGCAACGACCACTTCAGTATCGGTAAATAACACACCCCCGATCCCAATTCTTTACCATGGAGAAAAAATTGTTCCTCTTGAAAAAGATAAACTAAATGAAAGAAAAAAGATTGCAAGATCAGGTCTGGTCATTATTACAATATTCGATGCAAAAAAATTCTTAATTAAAACATTAGGCATCTGTGACTTAGGAAATTCTCAAAATGAAAAACTGGAACGCATATTAAAGACAGAACTGCCTTATATTTTAAAAAGAGATAGCGATTTTCAAACAATAGAGAAAGATTTGAAAATAACAGTTCGAAAACACTATAATCAATTAATTGGTCAAAAGCCTGTAGTTATCGTACAATTAATTTAAATCATGAGTGATTTAATAAATTCTAAAACAGCAATTTATCTAGTTATCCTTATTCTCTTTTTTGTGATCCTTATTCTTGTTGCAACAATAGGAGCACTTCTTTATGTTTTTACAAAAGGTCAAAAAAACTTAGCTCTAGGCCCGGTCTTTGACAGTAAAAATGAAGTTGAGGATGTTCAAAATAGGGCGAGCTGTTTTTTCCATGAAAACAGTTTTTCTCAAGGATTATGTGCGATTTGCGAAAAATCTCTATGCGAAAACTGCGTAAAGGCCAACGACAAATTAATTTTTTGTCCCGAGCACTATATAACTTTTTTAAATAATACATGGCTTAAACTAGAAACAATTAAAACGACACCAGAAACGCCACTCGAAGGGATTGTGCTCTATAGCTTCAAACAAGATATATGGCAAAAAAAACAAACACCAACTTATCTTGTCACTCACTACACTATTAACGTTGAAAATGACTTAATCGAATCCTATGTCACTCTTTTTGTTCGACAACAGGACCTCGAAAATCTTAAAGAAAAATTTTTAAGTACAAAACCGCTGTCGCACTAAATATCTAAATTTCGTCCCAGATCTCTTCTTTCCGGTTTATTTTCATCTTTCCTTAAGAAGCTTGGGGTATCTAACTCATCTTCCTCGAAGCTAATAAACCCTAACTTTTCAGCAATTGTTTTAGCTCTATTTGGTCTTGTGTTTTGAGAATTTTCAGCAATCGCTTCTTGGGGAGAGGCAACTTCTCTTGCTCTAGGAATACCTATTTTTTCTGCCTCTTGCGAAATATTTGCTGATGGTGTTTTTGAATTCTCATAACGTAAAGCTGCATCTCGAATTGATTGCACCAAGGGTGAAATCTTATCTTCTGCCTTAAGAGAAATTGCCTCACCAGTCGTGGCCAATGGGGCAGAGGGGGCTTGAGTTGTCATTTTTATTTCTGCATCTTGGAATAATTTCGCTGGTTCACCTTTCATCGAGGTGACTTCTCTAGACGATGTTTCAGTTTGCGTTTTGATTGATTTAATTGCAGTTCTCTCTGATCCGCCAAGTCCCGTCGCAATTACCGTAACCTTAATTCGATCTTCCATGCTGTCATCGATCACTGTTCCAAATATTATTTCAGCTTCTTCGTCAGCTGCTTCCATAATTAATGTTACTGCTTCATTTGCTTCGTGCATGGTCATTGACTCACTACCAGTAATATTTATAATAATCCCAGTTGCCCCATTAATTGAAACATCTTCAAGAAGGGGAGAGCTAATGGCCTCAGTTGCCGCCTTGATTGCCCGATCAGCACCAGAGCAAATTCCGGTTCCCATTAAGGCAAGACCTTTATTTGACATAACAGTATTGACGTCAGCAAAGTCAGCATTAATATGTCCCGTATTGTTAATTAAATCAGAGATACCTCTAACTGCATTTAGAAGAACTTCATCGGCCTTTTTAAAAGTATCAATCAAAGAAAGATTTTCACCTGCAATATAAAGAAGTCTTTGATTGGGAATTGTAATTAACGAATCAACCATATCCTCCAATGAGTTGATACCTCCCTCCGCTTGTCTGAATCTTTTTTTCCCTTCAAAAATAAAAGGTTTTGTAACAACACCTACGGTAAGAGCTCCCAATTCTTTACATAATTTTGCTATAATGGGAGCTGCTCCCGTCCCAGTGCCTCCGCCCATTCCCGCAGTAATAAAAACCATATCAGAACCACGCAGAACTTCGCTTAGTTTTTCATATTCTTCAAGCGCTGCTTTTCTTCCAACTTCAGGATTAGCACCGGCGCCAAGTCCTTTTGTTACCTGCACTCCTAATTGAATTTTAGTTGGAGCAAGGCTGGCATTTAGAGCTTGAGCATCTGTATTTGCAACAATATATTCAACTCCCGTTAACCCTGATTTAATCATTGTGTTAACAGCATTACATCCGCCTCCGCCAACTCCGATTACCTTTATCTTTGCGCCCATTTTTAGACTTTCGCTATTCGAAATTTCAAACATATTTCCTCCTAAAAAATTTCTTTAAATACTGCTTTTAATGAGTCACTTAATTTTGTCACTAAATCAAATGTCGCTTTTTCTTTTGATTCAAACTCTTCTATAAAAGGTTTGCTTTTATTCGCTTCAATTAACAGACCAAGAACTGTCGAAAACTTAGGACTTTGCATAATGTTTGTCATGCCACCAAATGATATTGGGATCCCTATTTTCACAGGTTTTTCTAGGACATATTCTGCTAATTCTGTCAGTCCTTTAATCATTGCTCCACCACCAGTAAGAACAAATCCTCCAGTAATTGATTGATCAAATCCTTTTTCTTTAATTTGCGTCTGCACTAATTCAAATAATTCTTCGGCCCTCGCTCCCAATACTTCAGCGACGATACTAAGCTGAATTTCTCGTGGCTTTTGCCCTCCAAGTCCTTGAACTGTTATATGCGCCGACTGGTTGATATTTTCAGCGAGTACACTCCCATGATTTATTTTTATTCTCTCTGCTTCTGCATGAGGAATTTTTAAAGCAATTGCTAGATCATTGGTGAAATGATTTCCACCAACAGGAATTATTTCTGTATGAAGCAGACTACCATCTTTCCAAATTGCAACATCGGTTGTCCCACCTCCAATATCAATCAAGATAATTCCCATTTCTTTTTCTTCAGTACTGAGAACTGCTTCAGAAGAAGCAATCGGTTGCAAGGTTATATTTTCAACCCGAACACCGGCCATTTCCACGCACTTTACTAAATTTTGAACTAGCGAAATTGAACCAGTGACAATATGAACATGGGCCTCAAGACGAACCCCGCACATGCCCACTGGATTTTTTATCCCAGTAGTATTATCGACTTTAAACTCTTGAGGAATGACATGAATAATTTCTCTATCTGATGGTATCACTACTGCCTTGGCCGCTTCTAAGACACGTGAAACGTCATCTGATGTTATTTCTTTTCCCTTAATCGCAACAACACCTGAACTGTTAAAACTATAAATATGCCCACCGGCGATTCCAATCGTTGCGCTGGTTATATTAACCCCGCTCATTAACCTGGCCTCTTCAACTGAATTTCGAATTGATTCAACGGTTAGATCGATATTAACAACTGCGCCTTTTTTTAATCCAAGGCTAGCATGAGTTCCAATACCAATAATTTCCAGACCTGATTCTAGGTTTTTTATTCCTACGATAGTGCAAACTTTCGTAGTACCGACGTCGAGACCGACAATGATATTTTTTGAGCTCATGAGAATCCCTTCTCTTCTGATTTAGCTCATTCTTAAGCTAAACGGACAAAAGTCCCCTCTAAAAATGCTAAAGATTATCGTTAAATTTGACAACTATTTTTTTTGAATTCGTCATATTTATAACATGAGGATGCTTCGTTTCAGTTTCTTTCAACTGATTGATAATTCTTTCAAGCTTAGAAATTTTTAAATCCCATTCTTCTTTTCCCAAAAAAACAGAAATAGGTTTGTTATTTACCGACAAAATCAAAGTTAATTCTTGCTCTGTCGAAAGAGCAACTTCTGATAATTGCTTTCGCAAATCCCTGTCAAGGCCCATCATCATTGACGAAATATTTTCTTGAACTTTTTTGTCCATCTCTGTCACGGGGAGGGCCAATGTCGGCAATTCATTTACAAGTTTCTGTTCACTACGCAGAAGTGCCTCGTATGTTGGATCAACAAAGGTGCCTTGATCAGTCAGAATGGCATCATAATATTCATCATTATTTCCTTTATAAATCTGCGCTTTCATAAGCGGGATGGGACAATCAAGATCAAACTGCAAAAGATTTATAATGGGATCGTATTTAATTTCATATTTTGACAAAAAATGTCGGTCTTGTAATTTTTCATCTACAATTATTTTTTTCAAGTCATAAAGAGAATGATTAAGCTCAAACGACTTCGCCATCTTTAAGGTAAAACTACCTGCCGTCCGCGAAGGACAATTTCCAAAAAAAGTTTTATACCTCAAGGTTTTGCTGCCCAACGAAGCAGATGCGAAAAGAGGAAATGAAATAATCAACAAACAAAAGCAAATTAATCCAGAAACTATGCGGTAATTTATATCGAATTTAAAACTCCACTTCCGGCTCAAATTTAATTCCAAAATTGTCATAGAGTTCACTGTAAATAATTTCCATAAGTTTAAAAACATCTTCATATCTTGCTTCGCCTACATTTTCAAAAAAGTTAGCATGTTTTCGACTAACCCTAACACCATTATATTGCAACCCTTTCAATCCCATTATATCAATATATAAACCCGCAGGACAAGTAATCACTCCATGAGATTGCGGCAAATTAATTTTGGCATTTTTAAACATACAGCCACAAGTCTTTGCCAAAAGTGGTTGAGTCTCTGAGCGATACTGTAGGTATTGTTCAATTTTAGACCCAATTGATAAATCAATTCCAAAATGTTTTAATTCTGCTCCAATAATAATATCACCCGAATTTAAAAAATTATTTTTGCGATAAGAAAAACTTTTCTCATTCACCAAATAGTTTTCCATCCTTCCGTTTTTTCTCACAATGTCTACAGAATGAACAATACTTCCAAATTCCCCAAGGGCCGTTCCGGCATTCATAAAAATTGCTCCACCAACAGTTGCCGGAATACCGGTAAAGACCTCCCATCCTTTAATTCCAAACTTAACAGCATGAGCAGTGAGATTGCTAATTGAAAGAGAGGCAGGAACTTTATACAGGTCACAGACATTATTAAAAATATTTTTATCAAATGAAAAATTAAGTTTCAAATAAGGGACAGGAGAAGTTGTCGGAAGAATTTGATTGGCCCCAAGACCTAAAACTCGATAATCAAGATTATAAGAGTATAGTAATTGAAGAAGAAGGGCCGTTGCCTCTTTGGTTCTAATCGAAATAAAATCACCACTTGCCACAAGCTTAAATGTCGAACTTTTACTTAGATCTTTTCCCATCTCAAAAGAGAGATCTTTAATTTCATTAATTTTAAAAATAATTTCTGAATTTAAAAACATTTAAAATTTCGCTTTTACCAAATCGCGGATTTTTTTTCCAATTGGTCCAGCTCCCATAACCATATAAGTGATATTATTGCTGGAGCGATTTTTAATAATAGCATTCATTTCATCGGAGCTGGAAAGAAGGCGGGCGAAGCCGCTGTGAAGCCTGTTAATGTCCTCGACAAGATGATCTGAAGTTATGCCATCAATCGGCACTTCACTTGCCGGATAAATAGGGCATAGATAAAGTTCATCCGCACTGTTGAAACAATGAAGAAAACTTTCCCAGCAATCTCTGGTTCGAGTAAAACGATGAGGTTCAAAGATCGCTATAATTCTTCTATCGGGCCTTGTTTTTTTAGCAGTTTCTAAAGTTTTTTGCACTTCTGTCGGGTGATGGCCATAATCATCGATGATTTCAATCCTGTTTTTATTAACTAACACCTGGAATCGTCTCCCCACTCCTTCAAATTTATTCAACGCTTTTTTTATTTCAGGAATTGTAATTCCCATATTATAGGCCACACTAATCGCTCCAAGTGCATTAAGAATATTATGATTTCCAGGAATATTTATTTTAATTGTTGTTGTGCTTATTCCATTTATAATTAACTCAAATTCTGAACTGGTTGAATCTGAAATAACATTCTTGGCCATCACATTCGCACTGATCCCCTCATCAGAAATTCCATAAGTAATCGATGGCCTATTAATTTTTTTCCTTAATCCCATTAGTTTTTCATCATGAGCACAAAGGGCACATAAACCATAAAAAGGAACCTTATTCGCAAAATCAAGATAGGCCTGAAACAATTTTTCTTCCGAACCATAGTAATCAAGATGATCATTATCAATATTAGTAATCACCGACATTATTGGGTTTAAAAATAAAAAAGAACCATCAGATTCATCCGCTTCAGCAACTAGAATATCTCCTAGACCAACCTTTGCATGGCCTGAAAGGTTTTTTGGAATCCCACCGATTATATAAGTTGGATCCCTATTTGATTCCTCAAAAATAGTGGCCAAAATACTTGTCGTGGTCGTTTTACCGTGAGTTCCAGCAACTGCTAACCCTTTCTTTAGGCGCATAAGTTCGCCCAACATTTCTGCCCTTCTTAATATCGGGATTGACAACCTTGCGGCCGCCATCATTTCTGGGTTTTGAGATTTGATTGCAGAACTGTAAACAACTAAAGATTGATTGCTAATATTTTTAGCATCATGACCAATAAAAATATTCGCCCCAAGTTTTTCTAACTTTTCAACATTATCATTTCGAAATGAATCTGATCCGGTTACTTCAAAATTGAGTTTTAGAAGTACTTCGGCAATCCCGCTCATTCCAATTCCACCGATACCAATAAAATGAATTTTCTTTTTTGCTTCTGCTGCTAAAAACAATAGTACCTCAAAAAAATTATAATCCCTTTTTATAGCATTCTTTTCAAAATTAGAAGTTAGAAATATGCCCAATCTTAGAAGAAAAATGAGAAGTGGCCTGTCGTTTATTTTGAGAATCCAAATATTCTCTTCCGCCAACCACTAGCTCTTCAGATTGTTTTATAGACGAAAAAATTATCCCAAGGGCCATAAAATTCGCAAGGATCGATGAACCACCGTAGCTGATAAGCGGCAAATTAAGTCCCTTTGTCGGGAGAAGACCAAGCACCACCGCCATATTCACAAAAACCTGAAGACCTAAAGCAAAAACAATAGAAGAAACAGTTAGTGAAGCAGACTTCGTTCTTAAGGCAAGCGATAAACGTAATCCAAAATAAATAAGGGCCATAAATAATGCAACTACTGCAACTACTCCAAAAAGACCTAACTCTTCACCGATCACACTAAAAATAAAGTCATTATGTGCCTCAGGCAAATAAAAAAGTTTTTCATTACTATTTCCTAGTCCAAGACCAAAAACTCCACCATTGGCAAATGCTAAATAAGATTGAATGATTTGAAATCCAGAGGTCTTGGGATTTTTCCATGGATCCAAAAAGGCCAAAAGTCTTCTCACTCTATAGGGCTCCAAAATCATAATGAAAGACATCGACACAAAAGCACTCACTGCGATTCCGTAAAAATATTTGCGGGGAAATGAACTCATAAAGCAGACAAAAACCAAGAGAACAAAACATATCGAGAAAGACCCAAAGTCAGGCTGAAATAGCAATAAAAGCAGAGGTAAAAAAAGAGAGATCGCATATTTTGTTCTTTCTAATACATCTAATTTGGCAAAATTTTCAAAAAAATAAATTGATAAAAGAAGAGTTGAGAATTTAACAAATTCGCCAGGCTGAATACTAAAAAATCCCGCAGAGATCCAGCGATGGGCCCCCTTAACATTTAATCCCACTCCAGGAATAAATGTTAAAAACAATAATAACAAAAAAAAGAGCCCAATGTGGTAACTGTATTTTAACCAAAAAGTAAGTTTGGTATTGCCGATAATAAGACTTGCAACAACTCCTACTCCAATAAAGATTAATTGGCGCAAAATAAAATAGGTTGGACTTCCATATGTTTCGCCTGCAAAAATATAACTTGCAGAGAAAACCATGATCACACCAAAAATTAAAATAATTGCGTAGGTGGATAAAAAATATTTTCTAAATTTTAGAATTTCGTCCATTAACCCCATCCATGGGAAAGGTTTGTCTTTAAACAAACTCATCTACTTTTAGTTTAACGCTAGTCTAAAATTATTTAAAGCTGATATACTAATTTTTTAAAGTAGTTACCCCTTTCCTCAAAGTCTCTGAAGAAATCGGTACTCGGATTACCCGGGGAAAGCAGTATGGTATCTCCTGTTCTTGATTTTTGATAAGCAAACAATACTGATTCTTCAAAAGAGCCAACCAAATAAGTTTGAACAAAATCACCGAAGGCGCGATTCATTCTTTCTTTTGATTCCCCAACCAAAATAACAAGACGAACATAATTGGCAATTTCTTTAACATATTTTTCAAATTCTAATTCTTCATTGTCTTTGCCACCAGCAATTAAAATAACTGGATTCTTGTAAGCCTGAACACTTTTAATAAGAGTTTCCATCGTTTCAGATTTTGAGTCATTATAAAAACTGACTCCATTTTTTTCCATGATAAATTCTAATCGATGAGGAATTCCAGGAAATTTAACAATTAAAGTTTGAATCGCCTTATCACTAACTCCCAGGGCCTTACATGCCGTTATTGCCGCCAATACATTTTCTCTATTTTCTACTCCGACAATTCTCATTTCATTCACTTTAAATTCTGAATGACAGTCTATATTTGAATGGATTCTTTTGTCATGAAAATGGGTGCCTTGGATTTCATTGATAACCCCAAGCTTTAAAAAAGATCGACGAGAATACCAATATGTTTGGCAATTGGCATTTCTAAAAAAAGTATTATTGGCCAGAGAATCAAAATTTACGATCAAAACATCATCGGGGGAAAGAGTTTTAATTATACTTAATTTTGTTTCAATATATTCACCAGCTGAACGAAAATGGGTAGTTGGATATTTGTCTGAAATATTTGTAAAGACCACCATTCTTGGGTGGAAATTTTGCAAAGATTTCATTTGAGCTGAAGAAACTTCTACCACCACAAAATCAATTTCATCTTTATTTGGGAGCATACAAAATTCAATAAACGGACTTTCACTAGTTCCACCGACAAAAACATTTTTTCCGTCAGTTTTGAGGGCGAATCCAACCATGTGAGCAACGGTGGTACGCCCAGAATTTCCACATACTGCAATAATTGGTTTTCTGCAAAGTTTAGCGGCAAGAGCAAACTCACTATAAACTTCTTTGCCATTTTTTCTCGCCAATTCAATTTGCGAAAGTTCAGGATTAACTGCCTGCGAATAAACCACAATATCTGTTTCTAAAAAGTCTTCATCTTTATGTTCGCCAAATGTTATTTGCGGGGTGGGAACAAGTTTTTTTATTTTTTTAACGGCCTTATTTAAATCAAAGATCGGTTTGATATCGGTTACTCTAATTTCACATTCTAGTTGTTGAAAAAAATTGATAAGAGTGAAACCAGTACGACCAATGCCGATAATAAGAACTTTTTTTCCACGAAATCTTTCCATTAATCCTCGCTACGTTTAGGCGTTATCTCATCTTTAGGGTGGCAAGCGAAAGAATGGCCAAAAAAACACTGACAATCCAAAATCTCACAATCACTTTTGGCTCAGGCCAACCGAGCAACTCAAAGTGATGGTGTATTGGGGCCATCTTAAAAATTCTCTTATTCCTCAGTTTAAAAGAAGCTACTTGAAGAATAACGGAAACCGCTTCGACGACAAAAATCCCACCAATAACGACAAATAAAATTTCGTTCTTAGTAAGAAGTGCCATCGTTCCAAGTACCCCTCCCAAAGAGAGAGAACCAGCATCACCCATAAAAATTTGCGCCGGGTAGGAATTGTACCACAAAAAGCCAACCCCCGCACCAATTACCGCAGCTGAGATCACTGCTAATTCTCCAACTCCTTCGGTATAGGGAATAAAAAGATATTGAGAAATTTCTTTGTGTCCTGCAACGTATGACAAAATGGCCAAACATGCTGCGCTGGTCATAATTGGCCCAATCGCTAAACCATCTAGGCCATCGGTCAAATTTACGGCATTGCTCGAGCCAACAATTACCAAGGCACCAAACAGCACATAAAAATATCCTAAATTTACATAGGTGTGTTTAAAAAATGGAATATAAACATCCGTATCCACAATTTTAAAATGCACTGCCAAGTAAGTAACCAGAACTCCCGTAGTAAACTGCCAAAGAAGCTTGCTCTTTGCAGAAACTCCTTTAGTATTTTTTTTTAGAACTTTTAAATAATCATCTACAAATCCTAATATGAAATACGAAATTAATACTATCAGGGTCAAGAGAAATGGCGCTGAAAAAAAATTTCCAGTGATTAACAAGGTTGCCACAACGCTCCCAAGAATAAAAACCCCTCCCATGGTAGGAGTTCCCGCCTTTTTAAAATGAGTTTGAGGGCCATCTTCCCTAATGATTTGTCCAAACTGTTTTTTTTTCATAAAGCCGATGAAAAGTTTTCCCCACCATATTGCAAAAATAGTGGCGAGCATAAAAGCGATAAAAGAACGCAAAGTAATATATTTAAAAACATTGAAAATAATCGCATGATGGCTGAGTGGATAGAGCAAATGATAAAGCATGTTGGTTTTTCCTTGTTTTTTAATGTCCAGAGATCATCACATTCTCTATTAAAGATTCTAATTGTACTGTTCTGCTTCCCTTTAGAAAGAAAAATTTAAAACTGTTTGCAAGATCTTGCCAATCTTTTTTTAGCAATTCTGTCGTATCATAACTTTTACCCTTCGGATCACCCTCTAAATAATATTTTGAAAATCGTCCAACATACAAAACATTTTTAAAACCACTTTTCACCATCCATTCTCCAATTTTTTTATGCATCTCCTCTGAGTGAACTCCAAGCTCATTCATGTCACCCAAGACCATAAGACAATCACTCGGTGATATTTTTTCATCTTGAACCCAAGCAAGAAAAGCTTCAAGCGAGGCCATCATAGAACCTGGATTAGCATTGTAGGCATCTAAAAAATATCTCTTGTTATTGCGATAAACCCATTGTGAGCGGTTATTTTCCGGGGCCTGGTAAGAGGCAACCGCTCTCTTTAATTCATCAAGTTTTTCAGGAAATATTTTTAAGGCCAATAAAAAACAGGCCGCCATATTTTTTTTATTATGCTTGCCAAAAATAGATTTTAAATTGAGCGATATTTCTTGATCGTTATATTTAAATAAATAAATATCTCCGACAATTTCAAGAAGAACATCTTGAGATTTTTCGCCAAAAAAAGTCACGCCAGATAGATTTGGAAGTTTGGCAAGATATTCATCGTCCTGACAAATAACAAAAAAGGGGTCTGGATTATTTCTTAAAAAAACATAATCAAAAAGACATCGTTTTTCGTTAAAAATCTCTTGCTGCCCCCCCAAAAACTCCATATGGGCATATCCAATATTCGTTATAATGCCACAATCTGGCCCAGCAATTTTACAGAGAATGCTAATTTCTCCAGGGTGATTCATTCCCATTTCAACAATCGCCAACTGATGTTCTGGAGTTATTTTTAGCAGGGTAAGTGGTACGCCAATATGATTGTTGAGATTACCTTCAGTGGCCAAAACTTGATTGGGCATCAGTTTGTTTAGCAAATGAAAAAGCATTTCCTTATGAGTTGTTTTTCCATTTGAACCTGTAATGCCAATAATTCTCCTCTGGCCATTTTGACTTTTCCAATCTTCTCTATAAAACGCTGCCAGTTCTTGCAAAAAGAGCAATGAATCTTTGGTTAAGACAACAGGGACTTTAAACTCCGACCAAATTTTTTTCCCAATATTTAAATTTGTGTCACTATCATTTAAAACTATTAACCCAGCTCCTTTTTTCGCCACTTCTTGCGCATAATGAGAACCATCAAACTTGTCTCCGACTAGGGCAATAAAAATTTGACCTGATACAATCTTTCTTGAATCAGTTGAAACTGATAAATAATTTTTAATTTCTCCAACTATTTCGCAATGAGGGCATTTCTTTATTAAGCTTGCAGTTATCATAACTGGCCTTTGCTTTTAAAAAAGTCTCTAACAATATCAAAATCAGAAAAATATGTTTTTGTGCCATTGATCTCTTGATATTTTTCATGACCCTTGCCGAGGATTAACAATATTTCATTGGAATCCATTCTTTCTAGGGCCTGTAAAATAGCAACCTTTCTATCCACTTCAACTATAAACTGTTTTGGATTTTTTTTTGCAACGACGTCATTGATGATTTCTTTTGGGTCTTCAAACCTGGGGTTGTCTGAGGTTATATAAATTTTTTTTGAATAAAGAAGTGCCGCTTCTGCCATTTTTGGACGTTTACTCTTGTCGCGGTTCCCACCGCAACCAAAGAGAATACTAAGTGGGCGGCCGGAAAAATTTTGGGCCACACTTCCCGCCACGTTTAAGATGGCATCTGGAGTATGTGCGTAATCAATAACGATCAATTGGTCTTTATTTGTAATTGTATAAAAACGGCCTTCCGGTGCAGACAAAGTCTCTAAATTAATTTTGGCAAATTCGTCCTCACTTTTATTTAGCAAATAAAAATTCAGCGAAAAGGCCAATTCTAAATTGGCCATGTTATAAGAGTTTTGAAAAAAAATTGGCCGATTGAGACTCCAATTTTCGGGAGTTTTTCTTGCCAATGATATTTCTTTTTTAGTCATTATTGTCTCTTCAATTTTTCTTTTGAGCTCGCTTTGATCCGTCGGAATAAAAAAGGGGGCATTGAGTTTAAGGTGTTTTGTGATAAGCAAACACTTCGATTTAAAATAATCTTCTATTGTTAAATGGTAATCAAGGTGATCTTGAGTAAAATTTGTCCATACTCCACAATCAAATTGAATTTTATAAACTCTTTCTTGCTCTAAAGCATGACTGCTGACTTCCATAAAGATGACATCTATTTCGTCTTGAAATTTTGCCAAAATTCTTCTGAGTTGAAGGTAAGAAGGAGTGGTCGTGCTAAATTCACAAGCAATGGCCCCAGACGCCTTTGTCAGTCCCAAGGTCCCAATTCCCAAAGCTTTACAATGAAATTTATCGGCAAGAACAACGGAGAGGTGAGTGGTGGTGGTTTTGCCATTTGTCCCAGTAATGGCCACCAGCTTTAAATTTTTTTTTAAGGGATAAACTTGATCACAAACAATTTTTTGGCATTCCAAAAATTCATCTTCGCTGGCCACTAGTATTTCTTTATTGCTGTAATGAGAGGAAATTTTTTTGTTTATGACAACAAGACAAGACTGGGATTTCTCCAGTCTTTCCTCGAATAATTTTTTAGTTTTTTCGTTCTCGTTTAACTTATAAAAAACCACCTCGTTCCTTGTGGCATCTTGCAAGTTATCAGTAGCACCAAGGATACCCTTAGATAAAATTAATTTTAATAAAGGGCCTGGGGTTATATTACTCATACTTTGGTAAAGAGTAATTGAGCTTGATTGAAATGTCTTTTTTTAATGGCGATCCCGCTGGAGGGAACTGTCCTATCACAACCCCAACACCACTATGTATTGCCGGATAATCAATTTGGCGAAGTAGCGACTGCGACGAGAGCTTATCAAGCCCTTCAAAATTTGGCATAACATCTTTCGAAACATGCCTTGAGGCGGAATGCACAACCTTTACCTCGTCCCGCTGATCTTTTTTATTTTTAGAATTACTGGGATTTAATTTTTTATTATCAATAAGATTTTCTTTATCCTGCTCTTTGGCATCTTGGGGTTTTTTATTTTCACCAAGATTGAATTCTTTATTTCGATAAAGAATATATTGGGCAATCTTTTTAAAGACTGGGGCCGCTACATCATTGCCATAATATTTTACTTGAGGTTCATCAATGTAAGCATAAATCACAAATTTCTGATCACTGTTTGTAGGAAACCCGATAAACCCTGGAACATATCCCTTGTAACCGCCATCCTTATCGTGTTTTTGTGCCGTACTTGTTTTCCCAGCAATCACAAAATGAGGAATTTGAGCATTAAATCCTGTTCCTTCATCCACCGCCTTAACTAACATTTTTTGAATTGACTTGGCCGTTTCTTGAGAAATGATCTGTGGCGGAGTAATTCCATTGTTCCCTCCTCTGATTATCGTTGGGCGAAAATATTTTCCACCATTTTCAAAAACAGCGTAGGTGGCAAGCATTTGTATCCCCGTCGTGGCAACTCCTTGGCCAAAACTTATATTACTCAACGTAAGCGGAGAAACATTTTCTTTAAACTGATATATCCCTCGCGACTCCCCGGGAATTTCGATACCTGATTTTTCTCCTATTTTAAAAAGCTTCATTGTTTTATCAAGTTTTGGAAAAGTAACATCAAAAGCAATTTTGGTTGTTCCAATATTCGAACTGTGCCTGACAATATCGGAGACCGTTAACCATTCATATTTTTTTTTAGTTTCTGCCTCACTAATAACATGATCATCTACTAACAATTTTCCTTGTTCGCAGTAATAGCTTGTATCTGGCCTGGCAATTTTATTTTCCAACGCAGAGGCAACCGTTAAAAGCTTAAAGGTTGATCCAGGCTCAAAAGGATCGCTGACAAATCCTAATTTCCGCGCCTCTTGTGATGAGCTATCAACATCATTTGGATCAAAGGTTGGATAATTAGCGATTGCTAAAATTTCTCCGTTCTTGGGATTAATAACCCCGATGCCCCCTTTTGCGGCTTGGAATTCTATAACTGCATCTTTAATTGTTTTTTCGGCAAATGACTGAAGTTCTTTATCAACCGAAAGAAAAATATCTTTAGCACTTCCGCCCTGGTCTTCGGTTTCAAGCTTTATCGGGCGCCCTTTGGCGTCCTGATAATACCTCATCTGAATTGGTTTCCCTTTTAAGTCTTTGTCAAATAAAAATTCTACCCCTGACAGACCTGAATTATCTACTCCCACAAAACCCAAGGTCTGCGAAAGTAATTCCTTGTTAGGATAAAAACGTTTGGGGACCGCTTCGATATAAATCCCTTTTATTTTTTTAATCTTTTCAACTTGAGAGTCTGTTAAAGAAATTTTTCTGGCAAGCCAGGTGTAGCGTAAGCGTTTATAAAGTTTTGTCTTTAATTCGGAGTATTTTAAATCTGGAACCATTTGCGACAAATTTCGAAGTGCATAGTCTCTGGCATCCATATTGCGAGGGATTGCAAAAATACTATATGTCTTTACGTTGATGGCAAGAGGTGACCCATTGCGATCATAGATATGCCCTCGATTGGGATAAATAGTCGCTTCTCTAAGAATTTGTCCCTTGGAATAATTCAGCAGTTTTTTATTATTCACCACCTGAACATAAATTGCCTTCACCAGGACGAAAGAAAAGGTGAGAACGAAAAAAGAAAATGTTATAATGATTTTATTCTTAAACGTTTTTTCACCAATAATCATAAGCGATCCTGTTACCTAACCATGATAATTTGCTCTTGCCCCGGCTGTGATAAATTATATTTTTTAGCGTAACTTCTTAAGTTGTTAACAGATAAAAGTCCCGCACGGGTTGCTTTAAGATCTTTGTTTTCATTATTGGCATCTTCACTTTTATTTTCAGCATCGGTAATTTTATAATCAAGCTCAACGCTTTTCATTCGAAATAGAACAAATAAAATTCCCAGGATCGTAAAGCTAAGAACGAGTGGGAACCCTTGAATACTAAAAGCTGCTTCCTTGGCAAAAATAAAAAAATTATCTTTTTTCTTTTTAAGGGCCATATCTTAAATTCCAAGAATGATTAAATATTTCTTTCGATCACTCTCAGTTTAGCACTTCTTGAGCGAGAATTGCTTTTAATTTCTTTCTCGTTGGGAATAATTGGTTTTTTTGTAATTAAAGTGTAGGGGGATTTTAATGCAGTCTCTTTAAAAATATGCTTTACGATTCTGTCCTCTAGGGAGTGAAAAGATATAATTGCCAATCTTCCACTCTCTGATAATAAACTTAAAAGCTCGGGAATAATATCTTCTAAAACTTTAAGCTCTCGGTTTACCTCGAGTCTTAATGCTTGAAATACTTTAGTTGCTGGATGAATTCGACCGTGGCGAAATTTTTTAGGATAACAATGAAAAATAATTTTTTCTAATTCCGTTGTCCTCTCTAGTTTTTTAATTTTTCTTGCTTCGATAATTTGCTGAGCAATTCTAGAAGCAAATTTTTCATCGGCATATTTTTGGAAAATATGGCATAATTCTTCTTCGCTATATGTATTGATAATATCTGAAGCTGTCAGCAGGTCTTGATCAGCAATATTCATTCTCATATCAAGGGGCCCATCAAATCGAAAAGAAAATCCCCGCTCTGGCGAATCAAAGTGGTGTGAGGAAACTCCGAGATCGAGAAGAATCCCAGAAAAACCGCCATATTTTAAAAGAACATCTTTGTATTTGTTATCAATCAATGTTTTAAAATTTACAAAATTTGTATGCTCCAAATCTATCTGCCAAGCCTTATTGTTTTTTGAAATTAATTTTATACCATTTTCATAAGCTTCAGGGTCTTGATCAGTACAAATAAGTTTGTAATTATCAGATTTATTGGCCAATGAAAAAGTATGCCCCCCGCGACCAAATGTTAAATCGGCAAAAAGATGGATGTCAGAAGTGCTTTTTGATTCAGTTAAAATCTCTATACTCTCATTTAACAATACAGAAATATGCTCTTTGTAATTTTCCGACATAAATTAACTCATCAGAATTTTTAATGCCATATGGTGAGAGTCGTTTAGATTTTCTTTATGGGTAACAACAGAAAATTCATTCTCTTTGGCTACCTTAAATTTATTTTTATTCAAATAGGGAATAAGTTCTTCTAAGACGACCTTGACCATTACATTGTTATCTTTCATAACGTTCATAATTTCTTCAAGTGTACAATGCTGATCTTTCCAGCAGTCGTAATCAGTAACCATGGCGATTGTTGCATAACTCATGGCCGCTTCTTTTGCCAAGAAAGCCTCGGGTACATTGGTCATTCCTATAATTGTTGCTCCAAAGCTCCTATAAATATTCGACTCTGCTCGAGTAGAAAACTGAGGCCCCTCAATACAAAGATATGAACCACCTGCGTGATATTTTGTTTTAGTCTTTTTACACATTTCAATCATCATTTGACTTAAATTTTTATCAATTGGATTTGCACATGATACATGCCCCACCATTCCTTTTTCAAAAAAAGTTCTCTCCCTTTTTCCCTTCGTCCAATCAATAAACTGATCTGGAATTACAAACGTTCTTGGTGGGCACTCTTCTTTTAAAGAGCCTACTGCGGAAACAGAAATAATATATCTAACTCCCAATTTTTTTAATGCATAAATATTCGCTCTGTAATTTACTTCACTAGGAGAAATAGAATGATCTATTCCGTGCCTTGCAATAAAAAAACACGTTACATCTTTAATCGTTCCTTCCATCACTTTGCCGCTGGGGCTTCCAAAGGGAGTCAAAACTTCATGCTCTTTTATGATTTTAAGGCCTTCCATTTGGTAGACACCACTTCCGCCAATGATGGCAATATGTTCATTCATTTATTCCTCTCTTTGTGCGCATAGACTTATCTCTCTGCTAATTAGAGTTATAATAGTATTATGTTAGAAGAAACTCTGCAAAGTTCACCTTTATGGCAAAGGTTTGAAGAGCACAAGGAACGATGTCATAAATCGCAAGACATCCTATTTAATTCTTTACTAATTTCAAAATCGGAGATTACAGAGGATCTCCTTAAACTCTTTTCTCAAAAAGAAATCTTTGAATTGTTTAATTTGCTTAAAGATTTAGTTAGTGGCACTGCCTGGGTGTCAAATTCTGCTCTTACCTTTTTAACAACGTTAATAGGTATAAGTAAAAAGATTAGCGGCAATGCTGAAGATGTTGTGGCCCAAATGATTGCCGCTGAATTTTTACGCCCGGGAAATTTGCCGACCAATTTTATGCTTAAGTATTCTTCTGAAGATCTTTTTAAATCCCTTTTTAACGAAGTTGAATTTAATCATTCTCGTCAAAAAAATTCATCGCTCATCACTCCGCCAAAAACAAAGGCCACTATTGTTTTAATCTCCGGCGTTCTCAACGAAATATATAAACAAGCTGCCTTTGAAAGAGGGGTTTCTTATTTACAAGAAAAAACTGGACAAAAATATATTGTTGCCAAGGTTCACGGGTTAAAAAATTGCGAAATAAATGGCCAGCAAATAGAAGAACAGCTTAAGGCCTATATCAAATCTCATCCAGATGAAAAACTATGGATTTTGGCCTACTCGAAAGGGGGCCTAGATACTTTGCATTTTTTAAAAAATAATAATCGCTTTGCCAAAAAGCATATCCTGGGTCTAACAACAGTAGCTTCGCCGTTGATGGGAGCAAACCAAATCGACGATCATAAATTTATTCGCATGGTGACATCGCTCGAAACAAAATATGATTCGCTTTTTAAAAATAAAAAAACGGATTCCATTATTCGAGAAATTTTAGGGCAAGAAATTAGAAGATCTTTAGCGGCAACCAAACAAGAACGATGGTTTAAAAACAACCACGAAAAATTACCCGATAATATTTTCTATTCAAGTTTAGCTTTAGATTCTGGGTTTTTTGAAAGTCATATCGGTATGATGGTCACAAAACTTTTGCTCTCTTCTCCAAATAACAACGACGGAGTTGTCGATGTTCATCGGGCCCATTTTCCCGATCATTTTAAATCTATAAAACTAGGAACAATTAGAGGGCATCATTTAATAGGGGCGAGATCCACCTCTTTTAGGCAAGAGGCCTTAATCGAATCAATGATTGTCTTTCATAAAAAACTGGGTCTGATTTCTTAGATGCCGCTTTTTAAATTCATAAGCACCATTTTGCTGACCATCTTTAAGGTTTCAAAAACACCTATGCCTTGTATCGCTGTCGCCTCAAAGGCCGGAACGTCATATTTATTAAGTTCTTTTTCTAAATTTTGAGTTGAAGTGATATTCGGTAAATCACGCTTATTCCACTGCATGACTAGGGGAATTTTTTTTAAGTTGTAACCATGCTCATCTATATTTGATTCAAGAGATTTAAAGCTTTCTAAATTTGATTCCATTCTTTGTACCTGGGAATCGGCAACAAAAACCAATCCATCCACCCCACGCAAAATTAATTTTCTGCTGGCCTCATAAAAAACTTGGCCAGGAACAGTGTATAAATGAAAGTGCGTTCTAAAACCTCTAATTTCTCCCAGGTCGAGCGGTAGAAAATCGAAAAAGAGGGTTCTTTCATTTTCGGTATTTAATGAAATCATTTTTCCTTTAGAGTCAGCAGAAGTTTTTTGATAGAGATATTGGATATTGGTAGTTTTTCCACCTAGCCCTGGCCCATAGTAAACTATTTTGCAGTTGATCTCTTTAGTATTGTAGTTTACGAAAGACATTTTATAACCTCTATAAAGTCACACTAGAAAAAATTCTATTCATTTCTTCATCGGAAATGTTATCAAAGAGCCTGCCTTCGGTCTTTCTAGATGATATCAAAGTATCCTTTGCTGGAATCTTTTCTTCAAGAGTTAATTTGGTCTCAATTTTTTGTGCCAATTGCCGCCCTTTATTTTTAAGCAGCGCCGGGTTAATAGATTCTGAAAAAAGGATCCCAAGATAAAAAGATTGGTTATCCACACACATCGGATAAATAAATAGACCTGTATCAGTGGTATCAAAGCTGAGTCGAAAAGCATCGCTAGAAGCTTTTTTAGGTAAAAATGAAAGTAGGGCCTCTGAGGCCTGCCAAAGTCCGGCGAGGAGTGCACCAATTGAATATTCATCTTTAGGCATCAAATGCTTAAAAGAATCCACTTCAAACCCTAGAAGTTGTCCATCTTGCCGACATAAGAAAAAACCCGTGGCCAATTTTTCATTGGCATTTTTTTTTGAATTAAAAAAAGGATCCGCTTTTATTTCTAATAAAAAAGATTCTTTTAATTTTTGCCCTAAATCAGATCGTTTGATTTCTGTTTTCACTCATTTATGTTCTCAGAATGATTATTCTTTTTAAAGGACAAAACTACCGATCTTTTTAGTTGGGTATTCTAAAGCTTTCTTTTGTTTTCTAGTGCCTTTCCAATCGTCATTGAATCCAAATACTCTAGACTCCCACCAATCGGAATTCCAAACCCAATTCTTTCTACCGCTACAGATTCTGGAATATACATTTTAAGATAGGAGCAAGTTGCATCCCCTTCAAGGGAGGGGTTAACGGCCAAAATGACTTCGCTAATTTGATCTTTTCTAATTCGATCAATTAATTTTTTTACAGATAATTGTTCAGGCCCTACGCCCATTAGAGGATTGAGCACTCCACCCAAAACATGCAAAAGTCCTTTGTAGTGCTCAGTCCTTTCTATCGCTAAAGCATCTGTTACGCTTTCAACTACACAAATTGTGCCAGAATTTTTTCTCTCTTCGTTTAAACAAATATGACAAAATTCTACTTCTGAAAAAAGCCCACAGTCTTGGCAGTATTTTAATTCTGACAAGGCCTTGATACTTTCCCCAAATTTCAAAAGATCAATTTTGTCCCAATTAGAAAGATGAAGCATTTGGCGAGTCGCCGTTCTCTCGCCAATCCCTGGCAGTTTTGAAAATTCAACAATCGCTTCGGATAATATTGTCGGTAACTCCAATTCAAACTCCTAAAAAAGTCCCGGTATATTCATTCCGCCGGTTACTTTTGACATCGCTTTTGAAACCATCTCCTGCGATTCCTTGATCGCCTGATTGACTGCGATTTTGAGCAGCTCTTGAACCCCTTCAATATCATTTGGGTCAAGACATTCTTTATCTAATTTCAAACTTATAATTTCTTGTTTGCCGTTAATTTTAATTTTCACAGCTCCGCCGCCAGAAGAAGTTTCAATTTCTCTTCCCTCTAGTTCTTTTTGCAGAACCCCCATCTTTTGTTGCATTTGTTGAGCTTGTTTTAATAAGTTTCCCATGTTGTTTGACATACATTTACCTTTTTATTCTAAGTTTTGATTTAAAATAACTTTATCAACTTTAGCTTGAAATAAATCCTGGGCCATTTTGACCATCGGATCATTCAAAAATTGTTCTTGGCGAACATTTCGTCCTTCCTCAATTTTTTTTTCTTCAATTTGAAACTTACTCACAAGTGGCCCATCTAAAACGAGTTTAATTTCTAGGGCAATTTCATTTTCATTTTTTTTAAAAAAATCTGACAAGTTTTTTTTCAAGCGCTGAGTCGTCTCCTTATCACCCATATATTCAAAAAAGATTTTAGACGTTTCGGGAAAACCAATTTTAATCGCTAAGACTCCCTGATTTTCCTCGATGGGAGAAAGAATATTCCCTTGTTCTAAATAAGAAGCACTGGCGGGCGCTTTTTTGTATAGATATTTTAAAAAATCATCCCAAGTAGGAATCGTCGCTTCTGTTGTTGCAGAAAAAGTGGCAGGGAGAGCGGGGACCTGAACAGCCTCGACTTCTTTGGCCACTGAAATTACAGGAACCGAAGCCGTTCTATTTTCAAAAGTTTTTCTCAAGCATATTTTTTGTAAAAGCAAATCTATCACCTGAAATGAAAAATTATTTTGGGTGGCCCAAGTATAGTCCTTTGCCAACACCTCATAAATCCAAAAAATCTCTGCCGTCGTTGTTTGAAAGGAGACAAACTCTTTGGGAATTTGCTTTTCTAAAGTCATTAATTTTAATTTCTCGCCAATTATTTCAATCAACCCCTGAAGCACTAAATGAGGGGAAATATTTTGCGCCAAAAAATATTGATACTTGAGATGTGTTTGATTGCAATCTTCGGCCAATATATGGGCCAGTAATTCCTCTAGGTCTTGTGAGCGAGCAAGGCCCAGGGCCTCACTCATTTGCTCTGGAGTAATTTCAATTTCACTTTGCCCTTTCGAATAACTATATCCCACCACTTGCTCTAAATAAGAAAGTGCATCTCTCATAGATCCTTCAGCTAATTTGCACAAATTTTTAATAATTTCTGGTGAAGTAAATCTAATCTTTTCCTTGAGGGCAATTTTACTAATTAATTCTTCTAAATCTTTTTGTGACGCATTTTTAAAATCAAAACGCTGGCAACGAGAAATAACAGTATCGGGAACTTTATGCGGCTCCGTTGTCGCAAAAATAAAAACAACATGGGACGGTGGCTCTTCCAGTGTTTTCAACAAAGCATTAAATGCACTGGTTGAAAGCATGTGAACTTCATCGATAATATAGATCTTTTTATCACCGACTGACGGGCCATACTGAGCATTCGCAATAATCTCTCGAATATTGTCGACACTGTTATAAGAAGCTCCATCCATTTCAAAAATATCAAGAGAAGAATCAATATTAAAAGTAAGACAGGTCGCACATTCACCACAAGCATGAGAACTGGGAAGACGATTTAAACACCTCAAGGATTTGGCAAAAATACGAGCAATAGAAGTTTTCCCCACGCCACGAGTGCCGGTAAAAAGATAAGCTTGTGCAAAACGATTGAGACTAAGAGCATTTTGTAAAGATTTAACGATATGATTTTGGCCAATAACTTCACTTAAATTTTTTGGCCTCCACCGCAAGGCCAATACTTGATACGCCATAAAAAAATTCCCTACGATCGATATTAAGGGGCCAGGTCAAAATACCCGCCGACTGCGATTACCGTTGCTTCGTTTCCGACCTGGCGGGGTTCATCCGTCGCACGTCACTCTGACCTGGTTGGCTTAGGATTTTAAAGTTGAAATAGGAAGTCCGTAAAGGCGTATCATCCCAAAAACATTATAGCTCACTGCTAATAAAAAAAGACTACATATACCCTTCGCATTTTGCTTTTCAAGCAAACCGCTGCGGGTATACCACTCGTAATATTGAGTATAAACTACAAGTGATTGATTATAATATAAATAAAATGAAGGGAGAAGATGTCCTAACGACCCATTAGTGATTACTCTTAACAATACTCCATTCACCTTCCAGCCTTTCTCTTTCTGATGGATGAGAAATGGCAATTAAACTTTTTGCTCTTTCATTTAAAGATTTACCATAGAGATTTGCAACGCCAAATTCTGTAACTACATATTGCACATGAGCACGAGTTGTCACTACGCCTGCGCCAGGTTTTAGGGTTGTCACAATTCTAGAAATTCCTTTTGGCGAAAGGGAAGGAAGGCAAAAAATCGGCTTACCTCCGTTTGAGAGTGCAGCCGCCCGAATAAAATCCATTTGCCCACCCACTCCAGAGATAATTTTATGTCCAATAGAATCGGCGCACACTTGTCCCGTAAGATCAATTTCAACTGCAGAATTAATTGCCGTCACTTTGGGGTTTCTCATAATTACAAGTGGTGAGTTTATATAATTCGCTTCAAGATTTAAAACTGACATATTATCATCAACATAATCATAAAGCTCTCTTGATCCCATTAAAAAAGTCGAAGTCGATTTACCTTGATGAAATTTCTTTTGAGAATTATTAATGACACCTTTTTTAATAAGTTCAAACGTTCCATCAGTCCACATTTCAGTGTGCAGTCCGAGATTTTTGTGCCCAAATAAATTTGCACAAACAGCATCTGGAAGAGTTCCAATTCCCAGCTGCAAAGTGGCCCCATCTTCAATCAATCCTGCAACATTATTTCCAATTTGCATTTCATCTTTAGTTAAAGAATGTTTTGCAGGTGAAAATATCGACGCTTCTAACTCAAACGCAAAATCAATGTCGCTCACATGGACAAAACCATCTCCATGTACTCGAGGCATTGAAGGGTTAATATGAGCAATAACCAAATCAGCACAATCAACTGCCGCCTTCGAAATATCAACACTGGTTCCAAGAGATACAAAACCATGAACATCGGGCGGTGAAACTTGTATTAATGCGACATTTATTTTTTTAATTTTGTTTCGAAACAAAAGAGGGATCTCAGAAAGAAAGCAGGGTAAATAATCGACTCGATCATAGTCAATTTTTCCCCGCATATTTTTTCCCAAAAATAAATTGGTAACATGGAAAATGCCACGATACTTTTGATCTGTGTATTCCGCTTCGCCCTCAGTGTGAAGATGAATTAATTCAATATTTGCCAAATGGGACGAGTTCGCAATCAGCTCTTTTATCATCTGAACAGGCGTCGCTGCACCACCATGAACAAATACCGTAGAATCAGATTTAATATGAGACAAAGCTTCTTTAAAACTTTTACAGTTTTTCATGCGAAGAATTTTTCAAGCTTTATCTAAAAAAGTCACGCTAAATAATGGCGGAGAACATGGGATTCGATAAGCCAATTATTAACAATACTTAAAATAACCTAGATAGTTTGAGTAATCTATCAATTTCAAAGACATTTAGATCAAACTAAACCAACAGACTCAGCAGGTCAGATATTCCCTATTACTATCATTTATTATACAAGATAGCCCAGATTCAGCACTGGAAATTCAAAATAATTATTTA
>JAHEZZ010000135.1 GCA_023250815.1 Bdellovibrionales bacterium | reverse complement strand
AAAATATCTATCGGGCCATGTTCTTTTAAAATGGTTTCACAGAGACCGGTGATTTCTGCCGTTTTTGCAAGATCAAAGATATAGGAGCTAATTTTTAGATGAGACGAATTCTTGAATGCTTTTAAATCAACAGCAATGATGTGATGTCCTTCAGCTGCTAATTTTTTTGTCAGCGAACTTCCAATCCCTCCACAGGCCCCGGTAATTAATATTTTTTTGCTCATTGTTATTCCTTGTTGTTTTGCCTAAAGATTTCAATTATTTTTTGGGCAAGTTGCTCCGGGGCCGAGAGCATCGGCCAATGTCCAGTTCCGATATAGTTAAGACTGGCATTTAGTTTTTTTAATTCCTCGTTACCAGGAGCAGAAATTATGCGATCACCTTTGCCCCATAAAAAGGTAGTGGAAATATTTCCATTTAAATTAATCTTGGTAAAAAGATCGCGACTTAACGCTCGATAAAATGCCAGGCCATTAAGTGTCTCTGATTCCATTTTCAGTTGAGTATGGTTTGTCGTTCCCGTAACATACTCCATAAAAGAGCGGAGTTTAAAATAATGTTTGCTGAGTATTTTTGGTGGCCTTATCGGTATTTGAAAGAGAAGCATATAACAGGATTGGATCCATTGCTTGGGCCACTTAAGTCGATTTAAAAAAATTTCAAAAGGCAGTGAATCGATATAGATCATCGCTTTAGTTTGAGGAATTTTATAGGCCAGACATTTGAGATAGGCCCCCCCCATATCGTGGCCAATGAGCACTACATTTTTTTTTTCGCCGACAATTTTGCTAATTAAGTTGCAGTAGCTGTGCAGTCGAAGTTTTTCGAGACTGTAAGTTTGTCCTTTAAAAGTACCTGGAGCAAAAGGGGCAATACAATTAAAATCGGTGGCATTCTTTTTAAAATAGTCAAATATTTCTGACCAAATGTAGGCATTGTCGGGAAAACCGTGGAGTAAAAGCAAAGTGTTTTTACCACTGGGGTTGCATTCTAAATAGGTTATTTCATCTTCTACAATCTGCACCTTTTTTCCCTGATAAAAAAATTAGCAAAACTCATTTATTAAGTCTAAAATTATACTGGAGAAAGAGATGAAACCCAAACAGAGAAATGCAAAAAAAATTATTCATCGTAAACCGAATTTTCAAATCCCTCAAGATATAGAAAAATACTGGTTAGGGGGAAGTGTTTTTAAGACTCATTTTTTAAATAGTTTTACTCTTATTTTTCCTATTGGTGAGCGCTATTTTATTCGCAGTATCAATTGCATGTTAAAAAAAATAAATGATCCGATTTTATTAACTGAGGCCCAATCTTTTATAAAGCAAGAGGCGCAACATGCAATAGAGCATGGGCGCTTTATGAATATATTAAAAAATCAAGGATTAGAATTTGAAGGAAGTCTTAAATATGTGGAATTTTTAATTGAAAAAATTTTGGCACCGATGAACGGCGAAGCTCTCAATCTTGCAGTGACTTCTGGACTAGAACATATGACCGCACTTCTAGCGGAAATTTCTCTCAGTGAAAACTTTTTAAAAGAGGCACCAAGCTCTATTCGTGATTTATATAATTGGCATGCTGCTGAGGAAATAGAGCATCGAGCGGTGGCCTTTGATATTTTATCCGAATGCCATCCCCATTTTGCCCTGAGAGTGGCCGGGCTTTTTTACGCTTATGTTCTTTTGAGCGGGTTAACTGCTTTTTTTACTGCCAAATTAATAGTGGAAGATGGCAAAATTTTTGATAAAGTTATTTGGACAGATTTTTTTGATACTTTTATTTTTAAAGAAAAATTATTATTCAAGGCCGCTGGAATTTTTGTCAATTATCTTTCCCCTGATTTTCATCCCCTTAACGAAAAAATTGATCATCTGGGCAAGTCGATCTTTAAACAACAAAATAATTTTGCGAGCAGTTTATGATTAAAACTGAATTGTATTTAAAAATGCAGAGATTGGCCTTTGAAACTGCCCAATATACCGCTTCTAAAATGACTGTGGGAATGAGTGAAATAGATGCAGCACAGATGATGAGCGATTATTTAAGAGAGAAGGGGGTCAGTCATTATTTTCATTACCCTTTTGCTTGGTTTGGAGAGCGAACTGCTTTTATTAATTTTCAAAAACCACTTTCTTTTCTAGATAGCAAAAAATCTTTTTGGCCATCTTTGAAATCTTTTTCTTGGCAAAATATTTTACCCCATTTTGGTTCTGAATTTATGCCTAAAAATATTAAACTAAAAAAAGATACTGCGGTTATTTTAGATCTTGCTCCCGCCGTAGATGGTATTTTTGTCGACATTGGTTTTAGTTTTTTCTTTGGAGAATGCCCACTTGAATACACTCGTGCTCTTGCTACTTTGCTTAAAACTCGTGAGTTGATTCCTCAAATTATTAATCAAGGGGCCACCAACCATCAGCTCTATATTCAGGTAGAAGAATTATTTAAAGAAAATGGTTTTTCTAATCGTCATTCTTTATATCCCCTAGGAGTACTTGGGCATCGGGTTGGAGAATTGCCGCTTTTCTCTTTGCCTAAAAATAAGGTGATGGGTTTTGATCTAAGTGCTTTTCTTTATATTCTAAAACAAGAATTGCCTTTTGCGACTCCTACTTTAACTACTCCTTTTTTGAGAGAGGGAATTCATCTGCCGATTGGCGATGGCCTTTGGGCAGTGGAGCCCCATTTGGGCAACCATCTTTGGGGCGCTAAATTTGAGGAGATTTTAATTGTGAAAGAGGGCAAGGCCCACTGGCTTGATTCAACTGCTCCGACATTTTTACAAACCAATACCAATTCCACTAATTAATGGAATTGGTATTAGATTCTTATTTTGTTAGTTAATCCTTTTAAAAATTGCCTTAAAAATTGATCGCCACATTCACGGTAATTTTGGTGTCCGGCCTTTCTAAATAGAGCGCTAATTTCAGCTTTTGAAACTTTTTGCCCTGCCTGCTCTAAGAAAATGATGATGTCGTCATCTTTTAGTTCAAAGGCCACTCGCAATTTTTTTAAAACTACATTATTGGTGGGAAGTTCTAGAGGCATTGGTGGGCGGGTTTCATCTTTACCTCGTTTAAAAATAATCAACCCATTTAAAAATTGTGAGAGGCAATCTTGAGGGCATTCCAAAAATCCTTCTTCATCTTCTTTTTTTAAATAGGAGTTGATATTCTCTAAAGTGGCAAATCCGCCGCCCATCTTAATAATTTCTACTAATTTTAATTCGCTCGCTTTAATCATGTGGCGAACGCTTCTTAGAATATCGTTGTTAATCACAATACATTTTTAATAAAAGGCAATTCCCCTAGGTAATCTTTTTTGCCCAGATCAACACCATTATTTCGCAAAATGGAGTAAGCAGTGGTGATATGAAAATACATATTGGGAATAGCGTGTGTTGTGGCAAAATCTATTCCTGTAAGATATTTTCCTTCCCAGCGAGGGCGAGTAATTTTTCGATCAGCAGCATCCCTAAAATCATTTGTTGAAAAAGTTTCTAGATAAGTAATAACTTTTTTGATTCGCACTTTTAATTCGTCTAATGTTTTTTCATTATCTTCATGAGTCGGAGCTTCCCCTCCTGTCAAACTAGCGGCACAACCTTTTGCTGTATCACAAGCAATTTGAACTTGCCGAATGAGATTAAATTGATCTGGGGCCAAGCGAGAATTAAGCAGGGCCTCAAAGGGGAATTTTTTTTGATCGGCATAGGCATTGCCTTTATCTAATATCTGATTCAAATTTTTTAGCATTTTTGTAAATTGAGTAACCGTCATTTGATACAACATGTAAATCTCCTGCTTAATATTTAAGAAGGATTTTATAACATAACAAAATGTATAATGGAATATCTAGCTGAGGATTATGCCCCTTCTTCAGGATTTTTAGGGCCACGGTAAGGTTGTGAGGTGGTGTTGGTGATTTCTTTGCTGAAATTATTAAAAAAATAATCGAGGACATCTCGAACTGAAATCATGGAAAATAATTCTCCCTTTTGATCGACAAGCGGAATGTGGCGAAAGTGACCTATATGCATATTATTCATCACGTAGATTATATCGTCAGAGGGGTGTAGGCAGATTGGGTTTTTGGTCATTATTTCGGCCACTAAAACTTTTTTATAATCGGAAATTTTTCCTATCACTTTCATTAAAATGTCTCTTTCTGTGAGAATGCCAACGACTTTTTTTCCTTCGACGATAACGACTGAACCAATATTATTTTTTTGCATCAGATTGATCGCCATATCGATAGTTGAATTACTGCTGAGGCTTTTTGCTGGCGGTAGTTTTAAATCGGAAATGGGCCGCTCAAAAAAAGATTCTTTATCAATAACAACCGAGTTTTTTTCTCTACTTTTTATAATCTCTTGTTCTTCATTTAAAAAATCATCTGAACTCATTATGGCCCTCTCGGTAAAGGAAATAGTATTTCATCTTACTATACCCTTGGCATTGGGGAATTCAAGTGAAGGGAGGCCCTTGCCACATCCTATACGGCCCTTACACTTGAGCATATTTGTCAGTGTTGGATTATTTTTGATAAAAATTCTGTTGCTCTGGGGGATATTTTTTTATTATTGCCAAAAAAATCTGCACTTTTTAGATCTTCAATAATCGCTCCGTGGTCCATAAAAATAACTCTATGACTAACTTTTTTAGCAAATCCCATTTCGTGGGTAACACACATCATAGTCATTCCTTCTTCTGCCAGAGAAACAATAACATCGAGAACTTCTCCGACCATTTCAGGATCAAGAGCAGAAGTTGGTTCGTCAAAAAGCATTATGATTGGATCCATGCATAGTGCCCTGGCAATGGCCACTCGTTGCTGTTGACCCCCTGAGAGTTGGCCGGGGAATTTATTTTTATGAGTGCTTAACCCAACTCGATTGAGCATTTTTAAACCGCGCTCTAGCGCTTCTGTTTTTTGGCGTTTTAGCACTTTGATTTGCGCAAGAACTAAATTTTCCGAAATATTTAAATGGGGAAATAATTCGAAATTTTGAAAGACCATTCCCACTCTGCTGCGCAATTTGGGCAGATCAATTCCTTTTTGCGATAAAGAAATGCCATTGACGATGATATCTCCTTGCTGGAAATCCTCCAGGGCATTGACCGTTTTTATCAGGGTGCTTTTTCCTGAGCCGGAAGGCCCGCAAATAACGACAACTTCACCTTTATTAATCACTGTTGAACAATTGTTTAGAACTTGAAATTTATCATACCATTTGGAGACATTATTTATTTGAATCATAAAACCTCAGTGAATTATTTTTATCTTTTGATGTATTAATTTAGTGAATTTAGATAGTGAAAAACAAATGACAAAATAAAGGAATGCAGCGATGAGGTACATTTCAACTGGACGATTAAAATTTCTTCCAGCGATTTCAAAACCCTTTAATAAATCATAGGCGCCGATGGCATAAACGAGGGAGGTGTCTTGAAATAAAATTATTGTTTGAGTCATAAATAGCGGCAGCATATTTCTAAAAGCTTGAGGTAAAACAACATAAGACATACATTGTCGGTAGGTAAGTCCCAGGGCCTGGCCGGCGGCCATCTGTCTTTTGGAAACAGATAAAATGCCTGCCCTCATAATTTCAGAATAGTAAGCGGCCTGAAAAAAAGTAAAAGTTATAAAAGCGCTTAGTTCAGCGCCAATTGGGCGTTTTAAAATTAAGGGAATTAATAAATAAAACCATAAAATAACCATCACTAAGGGGATAGATCTGAGAGTATTAACATAAAAACTAGAAGGCAGAGAAAGATAATATTTATTTGAAAGTCGCATCAGTGCTAAAAAAGTTCCCAGTATCATCCCGCCAATCATGGCGACGGCGGTAAGTTGAAATGAAAATATTAAACCTTTAAAAATAAAACTTTTAATAACAGCGCTAGTAAAAAATGAAAAATCTAAATTCATTTATCACCGCCAAATGTTCCGGGAATTTTCACACGTCTTTCCAAAAATTGGGATAATTGGTTTACAAAAAGGGTGGAAACAAAATAGAGACAAGTAGTGGCCAGGAAGATTTCAATATTCCTAGATGTTTCTTCCCCTGCTTGAAGGGCAAACATGGTAAGTTCAGAAACGCTTACGGCAAAAGCAACAGAAGAATTTTTTATAATATTCATTGATTCACTGGTGAGAGGGGGGAGAATAATTCGAAAGGCAAGTGGTAGTAGAATATATCGATAAGTTTGAAAATTGCTAAATCCTAAGGCCATGGCCGCCTGTCGCTGTCCTTTGGGGAGTGATTCAATTCCCGCTTTTACTTGTTCAGAAATTCGTGCTGAAGTAAATAATCCTAAAGCGACAACAACTAAGATAAAAGAGGGGACATGTCTTAGTGTTATAAAGAGACTAGGAATAACGTGATACCAAATAAAAATTTGAATAATTAAAGGAATATTTCGAAAAACTTCGGCCCATGCATTACCTAGAAAAACAATAAATTGATTTTGCAGTGTGCGTATAATGCCCACTGACACGCCAAGAATAAGAGCGATGATCCAAGCGCAGATGGAAACAAGTAAGGTCCATGCCCAAGCATTAAGCAACCATTGCAAATAAGTTTGCCCCGCACCTGTGTCTTTAAAAAAAATTTGCCAATCAAAAAAGGTGCTCAAAGAAATTCCTATTTTTTTACAGAATACTCTTCCATTGGTTTATTATTGGGATTTGCCCAAGCTGCTTTAGTATTTTCATTTATAGGAACTCCAACTTTCGTTTGCGAGGGGGGGATGGGTTCCATAAACCACTTATTCCAAAGTTTTTTTATTTCACCTGATTTGATTATTTTTTTAATATTATCATCTACTGCGGTTTGAAATTCGGGGTCATCTTTACGAAGCATAATAGCAATGGGCTCAACACTTAAAACTTCTCCAACAATTTTAAAGTCAGCGGGATTTTTGGCCCGTGAAATATTTCCTGCAAGGATTGAACTATCCATAACAAACGCATCAGCTCGGCCTGATTCTAAAAGAAGAAAACTATCGGCGT
>JAHEZZ010000134.1 GCA_023250815.1 Bdellovibrionales bacterium | reverse complement strand
CAAATCTCACAAGTACAGAAATGAAATTTATTATTATGAAAACAGTTGATATTCGACCTGAGTGGCAAAAACTAGTGAAGAGTTCTGGATTAGTGAATAGAGATCGGGCCATTTTAGCGACAAATTATTCCAAAGAACTTTCTTTGCAAAAATCAGTAGAAAAGGCCCGTATTGAGGTTGCTGATCTACCTAAATCAAATAATAAAGATGAGGAAATGGAAAACCTTTATGTCATTCCATTGCCATCGATGTTTAAGCTATAATTTAATTATCCAGAATTTCAATTAGCCCTTTTTCGCCATCCATTCTAATTTTCATTCCACTTTTTATTATGGAGGTGAGTCCCTTAATTCCAACAATGGCAGGAAGGCCCATTTCTCTCGCCACAATTGCCGAGTGAGAAAGAAGGCCACCTCGCTCTACTAAAAGGCCCTTGGCAGAAGGATATAGGGGAATCCAGCCTGGATCTGTTCTTAGGGTTACTAAGATTTCGCCATTTAGGGAGAGGTCGTCTTCAGGCCCAAGGATGACTTTTGCGATACCCTCAACAATTCCTGGAGAACAACCTATACCTTTAATGCCATTTTCTGCAGTAGATATCTCTACTGCAGATTCTTCTTCCGTGAATTGATTATGCCAATAGACTGGGCCACGGGTAATTATCCTCGCTTTAATTTCATTTTTTCTAAATTCGTCATATTGTATTTTGCGTAGTTCAATAAGTGGGAAAAAATTGACAATAGTATTTGTGCCTTCTAGTGCGCCTTTTACCTCATCTAGGGTAAGATAAAAAATATCAGATTGTTCAAGGATTATTCCACTTTGCATAAAATCATGGCCGATACCATTCATCATTGAGCGAACAACTCCGTAAATTCTAGTTCGACAAAAACGAGTATTTTCACGATTTCTTACTGCTTTTCTCGCTTGATTCAGCGACCAGTTATAAATTAATTTTTTTATTCCCTGAAGATTTTTAAGTTCATTTTCTGCTCTTTGACGAATTGATTTTTCTCTTTCCTCCATTGCCTTGAGATCAATTTGGTTTGACTTTAAAAGATTATTTAAAAATATAAAGAAGAGTGAAGGTTCCTGATGCATATCTTTTTGTTCTAATTTCATTTCACTCATGCAACGAAATCCAAATTTTCTTATGTATAATTTGACCTCTTGGTAAAAATCTTTAAATTCAGATTGTGAAAGTGCTTCCAAGCGATCATTGGCGGAAAATTTTTCGAGATATTTATAAAGTTCTGGTGTGTCCTTTATTTTTTGCGCCAACCTCATTAGTTCTTTTGTCGGTAGTGCAGATTCTAAGTTTCCGTTTCCTGCCATTAAGTCATTTTGAAATGAGGGGCCAAGGGATGAAAGCCATCTAGAAGTTAGGGTTTTAAAAATTCCATAATGAATCATGCATAAAAAATCATTTATAATTGGAGCATGCCAATTCCACAGGAGTTTTTCTTCCAGTTCACGGTAATCTTTGTAAATGGCATGAGAGTTTAAAAGTGAGTAATCCTTATCTTGGTATTGGTTGTAGATTTGATAAAAATGGGACATAAATTTGTCTACTTTTGTTTGAATCGTAAAATGAAAATAGAGAAATTTAAGGCCGGACACGAGAGAGAGAAATTTCCCGGTAATGCCTTCATGAAACTCTGGTGGACGAACTCTGTCGGCAATTTCATTCTCTAGTGACTTTGAAGTTCCCATCATTGTTTCCATAAACTGTCGATTGTATTTATAACCAGGAAGTATGGAAGTGAGCTTGTACCAATTAAGGAGATTGTAATAAACACGTCCGTTCAGTAGCCCTAGCATATTTTTTAAAAAATAATCCATTTTTTTAATCTGTTTTGTTGGAACAAGAAGAATTTCACAAAACTGAACATATACTTGATGGTATACAAAATGAGCAAATCCAAAAGTCAGAGGGAGTGTCAGCCCTCCATAACTTTCAATAATATTTGAATTGTCCCAAATATATAGATCCCCATGTGAAAAATTAAAATGAGTTGTGATAGGTCTTGCTTGCAGGATCATTATTTCATCATCGACGATGGCCCATTCTATGTCTTGTGGCCGGTGATAAATAGATTCAATTTCGATTGCCAGATCAACTAATTTATTGACTTGAAAATCATTTAAGCTTGCACTCTTTTGTAAATGGAGGGGAACAGAAATTTCTTCAAATATTTTTTTTGTTGAGAGGTTTAGTTGTGACTTTTTTTCAACAATCTCAGAAATTATTTTTCTACTTTCTCGCTCTATATAATAGGTGTCGGCATCGAGAAGTCCAGACACCAACCCTTCACCAAGCCCGTAAACCGAATTTATAACTAGATTATGTGAAGGATGAGAAGAAAAAGGTGATTGCGGAGAATGAGTAAATATAACCCCAGAAATTTGTGCTTCTACCATTCTTTGTAAAATAACTGCGACTTGAATCCTATCAAATTTAAGATTATTTTCTTTCCGGTAAGATAAACATCGTTCTGAAAATCCTGAAGCAAAACATTTCTTTATCGATAATAAAACGTCATCAAAGTTATCGACAAATAAAAATGATGATAGTTGCCCGGCAAATGAATGTGTTCCAGAGTCCTCATCAACCCCAGAAGACCTGACAGAAATAGAGAATGGATAAAAGATCTTAAAAATATTTTCAATTTCTACTTTTGTTTTTTCTTTAAAATTTGTTTTTAAAAAAGAAGCTTCGATCAATGTTGAAGCTACTTTTGCGGTCGTCGCATGGTTAATATAATCGTCAAGAGAGCTTTTAAGCTCCTCTTTAATTGGCCCGAGAAAGTCGTCAAAAAAATCACTAGATAAACAAATCCATTGGGGAACATTTATATTTTTTTGCTGTAAAAGATAGAGGTTGAAGGCCTTTCCTCCTCCCTTTCTTTTTACAAATTGTTTTGTGCTTTCTTTGGTAATTTTTAACATATATTCATCAGCGATTTGCTTGAAAAAAAATTAATTTAAGAATGATAAAATAACTCCACTATAGATTAAGACAATAAAAAGGGAGCTGAAAAATCGGTAGAGGTAACCAACCCATTTTAGATTTAAAATTATGAAACTCATCATAACAAAAGTAAAACCAAGAAGTAAAAGACTAAGATAATTAATAAAAAATGGTCGAATTAATTGGGGAATTTGATAGAGGAAAAAAACTACAAAAAAAACTTGAAGAACAACAAGAATGATTGCTCCAAATTTTCCAAAAATTGAGGTATAGCTGTTAATGTTAACTCTTTCTTCAGATTTTAAAAAACTTTTTCTTCCAAATTCAAAAATATTAAATAATGGCCAACTTAAGAGCGAAAAGATTTTTTGTTCAAAAGGAATTTCGCTGTAAGAGACTTGTGCGAGGGAACAAAGAAGTGTCAGAGAAAAAGGAACTGAAACGATAGTATGCAAAAGAGCATAAGTTGTAAGGTGAGGCCTAATAATATCTTTGATAAAAAACTCTTTAAACATTAAGAGAGAATATAATATGGTAAAAAGTAAAATGAAAATGGCCTGTGGTGCCCATAATCCAACCAATAATAACTCCAGAAATATAATAATACCTATGATCAGTTTGAAATGTGATAGCGAAAATAAACCTCGAGGAAGTGGGCGAGTTGGATTGATCAATAAATCTGTTTCATAGTCTTTGATTTCATCGTAAAGCCGAAGTTTAAAAAAGAATAAGAAGCTTAACAAGGCCCCGAGTATAAATTTCTTTATGAAGGTAAAAAGATAGGGCCCCGAAAAAGAAATCCCTGCAATTAAAAGATGTGCCATAACAAATGTACCAATTAGAAAAAAATAGGATGAAGGATTAAATCGTTCAATAAGAAATTGGCACCATCTTTTTATATAGTTGAAAAATACTTCCTGGATAGTCATTAAATTATTTTTTTTCATTTGATATACTGATTATGGTTTTTCTTAAGCGATCATACTCTACTTTGCTGTGGTGTCTTGGGTCCATTGGAATTTCATTTAAAATATAAATTTCATCTACTTCAATTTGATTTTTTTTAAATATTTTTTTAATTTCACTTTTATAATGAGAAATTGTTTTCGGATCGCCAACTTCTTCTGGATTATTTAATGTTATGGCCGCAGCTGATTTTTCTCCTAATAATTGATCTGGTAGTCCTAAAAAAGCAGAGTTTTTTACAAAGGGTAATTTTTTTAAAATAATTTCTGATCTTACGGGAAATAAGAATTTATTATTTCTGCAAATTGCATTGTGAACTCGACCAACAAGCCATAAATTATTTTGGTGGTCTAATTTTCCAAGATCACCTGTTCGATGCCAAATTATCCCATTGTGATCTTTGATTTTTGTTAGGTAAAAGGCATTTTGGTTATTATAATAATTGCGACAGACATGTTCACCTGCAACGATTAATTCTCCAATCTCTGACTCTTCCACTTCAATTTTTTTCCAGTCTTCGTCATTGTTTATAAATAGTGCATTTTTGATAATCTTTATAAATTTATATTCCAGCCCATAATCCAAGTGCCCGACGTTTACGCCGTCACTAACGAGGTCATCATCAATATTTTTTAAATCAAATTTTAGCATTTGATCGGCCTCAATATGGGCCATCGGTTCAACTTCGGTAGAGCCATAGAGCACTAATATTTCAGCGTGGGGGGCACATTCTTTCATCCGTCTGACATCGTCACAAGAAATAGGGGCACCTCCAGTGACTACTCGACGAATATTTTCTAATGTTAATTTATTTTCAAGCGCAAAATGAGAAAGGGCATTAAAGAGTGATGGAGAAAGTGTTGTACAGGTGATTTTATTTTGTTCAAGCTGAAAATATAAAATTGCACCATCAAGGGGCGAGGGATTTGCCAGATCAATCGCAGGAATAATAGTTTGAACACCGGCCGCTAAATTATTAAGTGAGAATATGGGGAATACCGGCAAGTCGCAGTCAATCTGACTGTAAGGAATATGACGATTTAGGGCATAGTGTTGGGCGGCCAAAAAGCGGTGTGAGCGATCAGCACCTTTAGGAGGGCCAGAACTTCCAGTTGTAAAAGTAATTAAAGCAGTATCTTCACTTTTAATAGGACAAGTATCGGCCTTTCCTTTTGTTTGCATCATCTCTTCTAAATTTATTAAACCCTCTATTTGATGAGTGCCATATACTACTTTGTGAGGAATTCTTTCAATTTCTTTTACATCAGAAAAATAATGATAGGCCTTTTCTACACTAATAATAATTTTTGCTTTAGTGCAATCTGCACTAAGGGCCAATTGATCTAATCTGGCCCAAGAATCTAAGAAGACAGGAACAGCTCCAATCTTTTGAAGAGCAAACATTGAAACATAAAGAGGAAGAGACATAGGTAAAAAGATAAGTGCGCAGTCGCCTTTTTTTATTCCTAAATTTAAAAAACCTTGGGCAGTTTGATTTACTAAATTATAAAGCTGATTTACCGTGATCTTCTGTAGGGAAGGGTGAATCTTTTTTTGATTCTCTTTTTTAAAACCATTAACGAAGTTTTGCATTTCATGGGAATCAATCCAAGAAAGGATTGGTCGATTGGGAAACTTTAGATTATGAGATTCCAAAAAGGAAAAGACGTTATTTCTGACGTCTCCACCGGGGAAATAACCAATTGGGGTGTGTTTGGGATATTCTCCGTGGGTGAGCATGATAAAATTTGTGACTTCTTGAGCGATCTCATTATTGTGAGTCCAAAGTAGTGCATGAGGAGCATCGTTTAATGGTATAATATTAATATTTTTAAATTGTCTTAACGGTGCAATTTGTTCCTCTTCTTTTGAAGTTTGATCTTTATCTCCCCATAAAACTAATATTGGAATATTTTTTTCTTCTAGCTTTTGTAAGAGAGTCACAATTTGAGATTGTGGAATATTTTTTTCCAAAGAAGATTCACGTAAAACATGATGAGTTGAATATGTTGAAAGATTGGCCCGGTAGTTATCAGGAATATTGAGAGGTGCTGAGGATTTTTTTAACATCTTTCTTACTGCATTTGTACCAAATGTATTTAGGAGGAATGGAGATAAAAAAGGAGTTTTAAGTATTCCTCTAGTTAATGGATTAACTTTTTTTGCGAATAAAAATGGTGAAATTAAAATTATACCCAGTGTTTTTGTGCTATTTTCTAAACCAGAGATTAAAGCATTGTTACAACCCCAGGAGTATCCGATTTGATAGCCTTCACTTTTGTTAAACTGGGCCTTCGTTCTTTTCTTTTTGTTTGTGGGAACAGATATTAAAAAACGATTTTGTCCATTTAGTCTAATTTGGGTTCCATTTTGAAAATTTTGTTTTAGCGATTCATAAAAAAAATTAAAGTCATCTGGAGTTCCTGGCGATCCATGGTGAGAAACTAGATTGATTGTGGTGAAAGAGTTGTATTGTTCTATTGTATTCATAAATTTATAACCGTATCCCATAAATTTGCATTTTAATAATATCTTTTATTTTTGGGGATTTAAAAAAATGAACGTGCTCTGATTTGTTTTCAATCATCAATGGCAATTCACCATTTTTTTCTATTTTTAGTAAAAAGTTGGAAATGAGCTCCACTTCGTATTTAATTGTTGATTTTAAATATTTAAGGTAATTTTTTTTTGCACTAATTTTGGTTTGTGAGACAATGGCCCCCTGGTCAATTTTATTCGTCATTTTATGAATGGTAATACCAGGTGTCCGATTGTTGTATATCGCCCATAAATCACAGAAAATGCCTTTATCTTGGGGTAATAATCCATGATGCAAATTAAAACATCCAAGCTTTGGAAGATTTAAAATTTTATCTTTAAAAATACAACGAGTGCGTAAATTTAAAATAATATCCAAATCACTGTGATGCAACTTCTCTATTACTTCTTTATCATTGATGCTGTTGCAGTAAATAATTTTAGCTCCATAATTTAAAAATATTTTGGCCTCAAATTTAAGAAAGCTGCTCATTGTATTCAAAAGAAGTTGGAACCCGAGTCTCCAGGCCCCTACAGACAAA